>NZ_JBQQCE010000309.1:0-11720 GCF_052245645.1 Streptomyces sp. KR55
ACGGCCTCACGCAACTGGGTGCGCAGCTGCTCGGCGTCGCGCGGCGCGGCGATGCGCAGGCCGGGCACGACCTGGAGCATCGACATGTCCCACATCCCGTTGTGGGAGGCGCCGTCGTCGCCGGTGACACCGGCCCGGTCGAGCACGAACGTCACACCGCACTTGTGCAGGGCGACATCCATGAGGACCTGGTCGAAGGCGCGGTTGAGGAAGGTGGCGTACACCGCGAAGACGGGGTGCAGTCCGCCGGTGGCGAGGCCGGCCGCGGAGACGGCGGCGTGCTGCTCGGCGATGCCGACGTCGTAGATCCGGTCGGGGAAGGCGTCGGCGAACTTCTTCAGGCCGACCGGCTGGAGCATGGCGGCCGTGATGGCGACGATGTCGTCCCGCTCCCGGCCCAGCCTGACCATCTCGTCGCCGAAGACGGAGGTCCAGCTGGCGGCGGAGGCCTTGATGGGCAGCCCGGTGTCGGGGTGGATCGGGCCGATGCCGTGGAAGCGGTCGGCCTCGTCCTGCTCGGCGGGCTTGTAGCCGCGGCCCTTCTCGGTGAGGCAGTGCACGATGACCGGCCCGCCGAACCGCTTGGCCCGGCCCAGCGCCGATTCCAGCGCCTCGATGTCGTGCCCGTCGATCGGGCCGACGTACTTCAGACCGAGGTCCTCGAACATGCCCTGCGGGGCGATGAAGTCCTTCAGGCCCTTCTTGGCGCCGTGCAGGGTGTCGTAGAGCGGCCGGCCGACGACGGGCGTCCGTTCCAGCACCTCCTTCGTGCGGGCCAGGAAACGCTCGTAGCCGTCCGTCGTACGCAGCGTGGCGAGGTGGTTGGCGAGGCCGCCGATCGTCGGGGCGTACGACCGCTCGTTGTCGTTGACGACGATGACCAGCGGGCGGTCCCCGTCGGCGATGTTGTTCAGGGCCTCCCAGGCCATACCGCCGGTGAGGGCGCCGTCACCGATCACGGCGACGACGTGGTCGTCGCGTTTGCGCAGCTGGTTGGCTTTGGCGAGGCCGTCGGCCCAGCCCAGGACCGTGGAGGCGTGGCTGTTCTCGATGACGTCATGGGCGGACTCGGCGCGCGACGGGTAGCCGGACAGACCGCCCTTGCTGCGCAGCTTGCCGAAGTCCCGCCGGCCGGTGAGCAGCTTGTGGACGTACGCCTGGTGGCCGGTGTCCCACAGCACCTTGTCCTTGGGCGAGTCGAACACGCGGTGCAGGGCGATGGTCAGCTCGACCACACCGAGGTTGGGGCCGAGGTGGCCGCCGGTCTTGGAGACGGCGTCGACGAGGAAGGTCCGGATCTCCTCCGCCAGCTGGTCCAGCTCCTCCAGGCTGAGCCGGTCCAGATCACGCGGTCCCCTGATGCGGGTCAGCAGCGGCACCCGTGCCTCCTTGCAGTAGAGCTGTTCGAGCTGTTGCCGGGCCTGACGAGTCTAATGTTCCGCTCAGGCGGAAGGTTCCCGGCCCGGGGGTCGTACATCACGCAATCGGCTCTACCCGACAACACCGCGTAGTACAACACCGCAAAGGGGCGCGGGGACTGCGCGACCGGCCCCAACGGACCGGCACCCGCCAGTTCACCCACGCCCCTACGGCGCTCCGCGCTATGCGCGACCAGCAGTCTTCTGCGTCTTACGCGTGATCGAGTCGATGACCACGGTCGTCAGCAGAACACCAGCGGTGATCATGTACTTCACCGGCTCGGCGATGGACTCCAGCTGAAGCCCGTACTGGATCGACACAATCACCAGCACACCGAGAAGAGCGTTCCAGGTGCGGCCCCGCCCACCGAAGAGGCTGGTGCCACCAATCACGGCCGCGGCGATCGCGTTCATCAGCAGGTCACCCGTACCCGCACTCTGGTTGGCCGACGCGATCTTCGACGCCAGGAACAGACCACCGATCGCCGCGAACCCACCGGAGATCGCGAAGACGGAGATCCGCACCGCGGTGACGTTGATACCCGCACGACGCGACGCCTCGACGCTGCCACCGAGCGCGAACACCTTGCGCCCGTACGACGTCCTCCGCAGCACGAAGTCCGTGCCGACGAGGAACACCAGGAAGATCACCGTGGCCAGCGGCAGGCCCTTGTACTGGTTGTACATGAACGCCGCGGCGAAGGAGACCACCGCCAGCAGCCCCGTCCGCAGCAGCGTGTCGCTCAGCGGCCGCGACGGGACACCCGCCGCCTCACGGCGCCGGTTGCCGAGGAACGAGGTGATGAAGAAGACCGCGGTCACCACGGCCGCCAGACCGTACGCGGCGGCGATGTCCGTGAAGAAGTACGTCGTCAGCTGGCCGATGAAGCCGTCGCTGTCGAGGTTGATCGTGCCGTTCTCGCCCAGAGTCTGGAGCATGAAGCCCAGCCAGAAGAGCAGACCGGCCAGGGTGACCGCGAACGCCGGAGCGCCGAGGACCGCGAAGAAGAAGCCGTGCGCCGCGCCGATGACGACACCCGCGCCGACGGCGAACAGCACCGCCAGCCACTCGGGCCAGCCCTGGTTGACCGCCATCACGGCCGCGATGGCGCTGGATGCGCCGCTGACCGAGCCGACGGACAGGTCGATCTCGCCGAGCAGCAGCACGAAGACGATGCCGACGGAGATCATGCCCGTGCCGACCATCGTGACGGTGATGTCGCTGATGTTCTGCGCGGACAGGAACGCCGAGTTGAGGGACTGGAAGACGACGCAGATGACGACCAGGCCGACGATGACGGGCAGGGAGCCCAGCTCGCCCGCCTTCATCTTGCGCTTGAACTCACCGAGGTAGCCGGCGAGGCCCTGCTCGCGCACCAGGAGCCGCGGGTCGACGGCGGTCACCGCGGCCGCGGCGGCCTCGGGATTCTCGACGACGGTCTCGTCCTGCGGGGACGTGGAGGTCTTGTCGATGCTCACTGGGAAACCTCCCCGGTCGTGCGCGCCGCACGGCGGGTCACGGCGTTGTCGGTGGCGCCGGTGATGGCGGAGATGATCTCCTCCTGCGAGGTCGTCTTGACCTCGAAGACGCCGTTGTTGCGGCCCAGGCGCAGCACCGCCACCTTGTCGGCGACGGCCTTCACATCGGCCATGTTGTGGCTGATCAGGATCACGGCGTGGCCGCGCTCGCGCAGCCGCTCGACCAGGTCGAGGACCTGGGCGGTCTGCTCGACGCCGAGGGCCGCGGTGGGCTCGTCGAGGATGACCAGCTTGGGCTCGCCGAGCATGGAGCGGGCGATGGCCACGGTCTGGCGCTGACCGCCGGAGAGCGAGGCGATCGGGATGCGGACGCTGGGGATGCGGATCGACAGCGTCTTGAGCAGTTCCTGGGAGCGGCGCTCCATCTCGACCTCGTCGAGGACACCCCACTTCCGCAGCTCACGGCCGAGGAACAGGTTGCCGACGACGTCGATGTTGTCGCACAGCGCGAGGTCCTGGTAGACCGTCGCGATGCCCAGGGCCTGGGCGTCGTGCGGCCTGTTGATCGAAACGGACTTGCCTTCCCATTCGATGACGCCCTCATCGATGGGGTGCACGCCGGCGATCGTCTTGACCAGCGTGGACTTTCCGGCGCCGTTGTCGCCCACCAGGGCGACCACTTCACCGGCGTGGACCTCAAGCTCTACGTCGGTGAGCGCCTGAACGGCACCGAACCGCTTGGAGACCCCGCGCAACGCCAGCACGGGCGTAGCGGACACGTGAACCATCTCCTTCGCCGCCTGACCCGGCGGGAGGTTGTGCAGAAGACTGGGGGATGTTCCGTCCGGCGCCCCGCACGAGCTTGCGGGGCTGTATGTACGCGGGGCGCCGGAGGAGCCTGGAGAACTGCAGGCCCGTACGGGAATCCAAGGACGAGTTCCTGGGTGATTCCCGTACTTTCAAAGGGACTTGCGGCTGCTTACTTCAGGCCGATCTTGGCGCAGGCCGACTTGTACTTGCCGGTGCAGATCTCGTCGACCGTGTAGACGCCGTCCTTGATGACGGTGTCGTTGATGTTGTCCTGGGTCAGCGAGGTGACCGGGACCAGAACCGACGGAACATCCTTGGCGCTGCCGCTGGAGACCTTGTCCTTGGCGATGGAGTCCAGGGACTCGCCCTTGGCGAGCGCGACGGCCATCTCGGCGGCGGCCTCGGCCTCGGGGGCGTACGGCTTGTAGACGCTCATGTACTGGTCACCGGTGACGATGCGCTGGACGGCGGCGAGTTCGGCGTCCTGGCCGGTGACCGGGACGTCGATGCCGGCCGACTTCAGGGCGGTGATGATGCCGCCGGCCATGCCGTCGTTGGCGGAGTAGACGCCGACGATCTTGTTCTTGCCGAGCGCCGAGATCGCGGACTCCATGTTGGAGTTGGCGTTCTCCGGCTTCCACTCCTTGGTGTCGTACTCCTTGCCGACCTTCACCTTGCCGTCGAGGACGGAGTGCGCACCCTCCTTGAACTGGGCGGCGTTCGGGTCGGTGACGGAGCCGTTCATCATGACGATCTGGCCGTCCTTGGCCTTGTCGCCGAGCGCCTCCAGGAGGGCCTCGCCCTGGGTCTTGCCGACCTGGACGTTGTCGAACGAGGTGTAGGCGCTGATCGGGCCCTCGGCCAGGCGGTCGTAGGCGACGACCTCGATGCCGGCGTCGACGGCCTTCTGCACGGAGTTCTTGATGGCCTTGGCGTCCACCGCGTCCAGGATCAGCACGTCCACCTTGTTGGTGATCATGGTGTCGACCTGCTGCGCCTGCAGGTTGGCGTCCTGCTTGGCGTTGTTGTACTGGATCTCCGCCTTGTTGTTCGTCAGCTCCTTGATCTTCTGCTCGATCAGCGGCCGGTCGAACTTCTCGTAGCGCGCGGTCTGGTTCTCCGGAAGGAGGAGGCCGACCTTGATGTCGTCGCCCTTGGCGGCGGAGCCGGTGGCGTCGTTGTCGCCGCCGCCCGCTTCCTCAGCGCTGCCACAGGCGGCGAGAGAGACGGCCATCGCACCCGCGGCAATGGCGACTGCGGCACGACGCATACGCGTGTTCACTTCATAACCTCCCTGACGAGGCAGCGTCGTTGCGGCCGAGGTGGCTGGAAGTCAACTCGGCCACACGTGCGACGTCAAGAAGTAAATCCTTAACGGGTTGGCAACGGTGCCATCCGTTCTCTAAGTGAAGGCGGGTGCCGCAGCTCTCAGCACACCGGCCGCACTTCCGTCCAAAAGGGTCGAATCACCCATCTCGCTGAGTGCGAGAGCGAGCGCTCCGAGCACCTCCGCACGGCCCCCAAGTGCCCCCGGAAGAACGGAGAGCTGACGCGCCGCGCTCGGGATGGCGTAGCGGCCGACGGACTCCCTGATCGGCCCCAGCACCAGTTCACCGGCCTCGGCGAGATCGCCGCCCAGCACCACGCGGCTCGGGTTCAGCAGGTTGCAGAGATTGGCAACTCCGCTGCCGATGTGACGGCCGACGTCGGCGATCACCCGACGGCAGCCCGGGTCGCCGTCCCGCGCCAGCCGTACGACGCCCTCCATGGTCAGGTCGCTGCCGTGACTGGGCTGGAGGAGCGGGAGCACATAGCGCGCGGCCGCGAAGGTCTCCAGACAGCCCCGGTTTCCGCAGCGGCAGACCGGACCGGATTCATCGAGTGTGATATGCCCGATTTCGCCTGCTGTGCCGCCGGGCCCCCGGTAGATCTTCCCGTCGATCACCAAGCCCGCGCCGACACCGCTGGCCACCTTGATGTACGCCAGGTCCCGCACGCCCTTGCCGCTGCCCCAGACCAGCTCGCCCAGGGCGCCCAGGTTGGCGTCGTTGTCCACGTGCACGGGTACGCCGAGCCGCCCTCGCAGCTCCTCGGCGGGCCGGGCCCCGGTCCAGCCGGGCAGGATGGCGGTCGAGCCCAGCGTCCCGGACTCCACGTCGATCGGGCCGGGGACGCCGAGGCCCACGCCGGCGATCTTGGCCCGGTCCACTCCGGTCGCCGCGATCAGCCGGTCGACCAGCACTTCCGCCCGGTCGAAGCCCTGCGCCGCGGAGGCGTCCACGTCCAGCGGCTCGGACTCCTCGGCCAGCACCTGGTGGGCGAGGTTCCCGACCGCGACGCGCAAATGCGTGTGCCCGAAGTCCACCCCGATGACGATCCCGGCGTCACCGCTGAGCGAGACGCTGCGGGCCCGCCGGCCACCCGCCGAGGTGGGCGTGACCTCGACCGTTCCACCGTCCTTGAGCTCCCGGACGATGTTGGAGACCGTCGCCGCGGACAGTCCGGTCGTCCTTGCGATCTCCGCCTGGGTGAGGGATCCCGCCAGCCGCACGGCTCGTACGACCCGCTCCAGGTTGGCTCGGTGCAGCGACGACTGCGACCCCGGAGTCTCCACGACGACCTCCTGCGCACGGGACCGCCTCGATGAGGCCCCGTCTATGTCCAACTAGTGAACTCTAAGCTGAGCCGCACGGGGTGCCTCCCGTCAAGAGGTTGAACAGTTTCCGGGATCGGGCACACAACACGCACACCGCTTCCCGGTGCGGAAGCGGCGTGCGTGCAACCGGTTACGGAACGCTACTTCAGGGTCGCCGAGGTCAGACCCGCCTGCACCTGACGCTGGAAGGACAGATAGACCACCAGCATCGGGATCATCGCGATCGTCACGCCTGCGAACAGCACGGGCAGGTCGGTGGCGTATCCCTGCTGCTGCTGGAGCTGGATCAGACCCTGGGTGAGGACATAGCGCTCGGGATCGTCACCGCTCTGCGGCTGCATGAGAACCGTCGGCAGGATGAACTGGTTCCACTGACCGAGCGTGTTGAAGATCCCCACGCTGATCAGGCCGGGCTTGGCCATCGGCAGCATGACCTGGAAGAAGGTCCGGGTGTGCGAGGCCCCGTCCAGGATCGACGCCTCGAACACCGCCGTGGGCAGGGTCCGGAAGAAGGCGTGCATGAAAAACACCGTGAACGGCATCGAGTAGGCGACGTACACCAGGATCAGACCCTGGTAGGTGTTCAGCATGTCCAGCCGCTTCACCATGAAGAACAGCGGGACGAGGGCCAGGAACACGGGGAACATGGCGCCCGCGACGAAGAAGTAGTACAGCAGGCGGTTGCCCCAGAACTCGTAGCGAGCCAGCACGTACGCGGCCATGGAGCCGAACAGCATGGTCAGCGGCACCGAGAAGGCGAGCACGATGACCGTGTTGAGGAAGTAGTCCCCGATGCCCTTCTCCCACGCGCGCGTGAACACGTCGAAGGACCAGTTCTCCGGCCAGCCGAAGGCCGAGCCCGCGATCTGGGCGTCGGTCTTGAAGGAGCTGAGCACCAGCCACAGCAGCGGCAGGACGATCAACAGGGCCCACACGGCGAGGAAGCCGTGCGAGAAGGCGTTCAGGACGACGCCCTCGCCACGCCGCTCGCCGGCCCGCGCCGGACGCTTGTCCACGGACCGCTGGTCAGGGATGGCCGGGGTCTCCTTGATGGGTGCGCTCATCGTCGTTTCTCCCGCTCAGAACTCGACGCGCTCGCGGCGGGTGGCGCGCAGCATGACCACGGACAGGATCAGGGTGAGGAGGAGCATGACCACGCCCATGGCGCAGGCGTAGCCGCTCTTCCCGTAGTAGAGGAAGTTGCGCATCATCACCGTCGACATGACCTCACTGGCGTGGTCCGGTCCGCCGCCGAACTCGCCCGAGGTCATGGTGGACACCAGGATGAACATGTCCATCGCCGCGATACCGAGGTAGACCCACGCGGTCTGCACGGAGTCCCACAGCAACGGCAGTGTGATGCGGAAGAAGGACTGGGCGCGGCCGGCGCCGTCGATCAAGGCGGCCTCGTAGATGTCCCGCGGGACGGACTGCATCGCGGCGGAGAACAGCACCAGATAGAAGCCGACGCCGTGCCAGACCACGACGAGGATCAGCGCCCACAGCACGAAGTCCGGCTCGTTCAGCCACTCCACCGGGTTGTTCGCGTCGACCAGCCCCAGCTTCACCAGGAAGCCGTTGAGCATGCCGCCGCTGTCGCTGCGGTACACGGCACCGAACAGCACCGCGAGGATCGCCAGCGACAGTACCTGCGGGAAGAAGTACACGACCTTGTAGAACCCGGACCCGGCGACCCCCGTGACCCCACCGGCCCGGCTGCGCCCGCCCGCGTTCAGCATGAAGGCGAAGAACAGGGCGAGCAGAATGGTGATCACCGGGATGAACACCAGGAACAGGATGTTGTGCCAGATGGCGTCCATGAAGATGTCGTCCTGGAACAACGCCGTGTAGTTGTCCAGTCCGACAAAGCTGAAGGTCTGCGACTGTCCCTTCCAGTCGGTCAGTGAATACCCGAACGTCTGGATGTACGGCCAGATCACGAAGATCAGATAAAGCGCCACGGGAATGAGAAGAAACCCCGCGACGAACCGGTACTGCCCTTTGCGCATTGGTGTTTCCTGCCCTGAGGATGTCCCCGACGTTGAGCCAGACGCCCTCAGGGGCGCGGGGAACTGCGCGACAAGCCACCACCGGCTCGCACCCGCAAATCCACCGCACCCCCTACGGCGCGCACGCGACCTACTCCCGACGGTTCTTCTTCGACGCCGGATCCTCAGCAGCCTTGTCCACCGCAGCCTGCGCCCGCTTCAACCACTCCTTCGGCTGAATCCGCTTCGCCATCAGTTCGTTGGACGCGTTCTGAATCGCCGTGTCCATCTCGCTGTACCACTCGGTGTACAGGTACCGGAAGGTGTTGTCCCCGGCCGCCTTCGACGCCTCGACGGTGGACTGCGTTCCCGGCCGCAACTGGACACCGGGGTCGACACCGTCCTGAAGGATCGTCAGCGAGTTCGCCTCCTTGGCGAACAGCGTGGACCACTCCCGGGAGAGCATCAGCCGCATGAACTCCTTGGCCGCCGGCAGGTTCTTCGCCTTGGCCGGGATGATGAACGGCTCACCGGAGCCGGCCCGGATCGCCTCGAACGGCATCACGCTGTCCGGCAGCAGCGGCATCGGCAGGAACTTCATGTCGAAGTCGGACGGCGTCTGCTTCAGCTGCTCGTTCTCCAGCCAGGAACCGCTGGTGATGAACGCGGCCTTGTACTGGTTCCACCGGGTCTGCGACTCGGTGTGGGTCAGGCCGTTGGTGCCGGGCATCAAGTAGCCCTTCTCGACGACCTCGTAGACCGCCTCGACGGCGGCCTGTGCCGCGTCGGAGCCGACGAACGCCTTGGGGTCGAGGTTGTCGATCGCCTTCATGGCGTCCAGGCCGCCCTTCTTGGCGATCAGGTCCATGATGGCGACGTTGATGTAGTACGGGTACTTGCCCTGGTGAGCGAGTCCGCCGATGCCCTGGGACTTGGCGTCCTTGCAGATGGCGAGGAAGTCGTCCCAGGTCTGGGGCTCCTCCCAGCCCTTGTCCTGGAAGAGCTTGCCGGAGTACCACAGGCCCCACACCGTGTAGATGTAGTTGAGGGCGACGACCTTGCCCTCCTGAAGGCCCGGGTCGAGGGTGCCGGGGATGACGGTGTCGCGGACCTTCTTGTCCGGATCGTCGACCGACGGGGCGTCGAGGACCTCGGCGAGGTCGAGGAGCTGGCCGTTCTTGTGGAGGACGTCGATCTTGATCTTCTGAGCGCCCGAGTTGTCGACGATGTCCGGCGGGTTGCCCGCGTTGAAGCGGGGCTGGAGCTTGCCGGTGATCTCCTGGGTGCCGGTGTGGGTGGAAGTGACCCCCCACTTCTTCTGGAAGGCGGCCTCCCAGGCCTTGGCGTAGTCGTCGCCGTAACCGCCCTTGAAGATGACGACGTCGAGCTTGCTGCCCTTCTTCACTCCGAAGGGATTGTCCTTGGACGTCTTGCCCTTGGTGTCCTCGCCCGTGTCCTCGCCCCCACCGCCGCTGGCACACGCGGACAGGAAGCTCATCGCAGGGACGGAGACCAGGCCGAGCGCGGCGGACCGCTTGATCAGTGCGCGGCGGCCGACCCCTTCGGAACCGTTGTTGTCGGCGTTCTGGGCGTTCCGGGCGTTCTCGGTGTTCTCGGTGTTCTCGGTGTTCTCGGTGTTCTCGGCGGAAGTGGATCCCATGCTCAAGTCCTCGCCTTCTCCAGGACTCAGGCGGTGAACCGGATCCTCCCCGGCACCGCGGTGGGGTCAAACAGGTTCGTGCAGGAAGTGCGGATCCTTGAATCGCCGACAGGTATAGTCCACTTCCCGCCAACGGGGCAAGATCGAATGCAAGGTTGGCCGTCGGCTTTTCCGAGTTGAGACCTCGCGGAAATATGAGCTGCCTGTGTGCTCCTTGCCGGAAAAATCCGCGACATCGAGCCCGAATGCCACAGTCAACACCCTTGACAGCACTGACCACTTGAGCCACTACTGGACCTTGCGCACGAAGCTGACAACGTTGTCCAGCGTGATGCAGGGAGGGTGCTCGCTCATGCAGCACAGAGTTCGGCACAGATGGGGTCCGGTGGTCGTGACGGCGACCGCCTTCGCTTTGGCCGTGGGCTCACAGGGTGTGGCAGTCGCGCTGCCGGAAGCACCCACCGCCGACCGGGAGTTCGCGTCCTCGTTCGAGGCCGGGGAGCCGGCCCCGGACTGGCTCAACACCGTCGACACCGCGCCGGACGGCAGCAAGCGCGCCGCGGGCGTCGACGGCGGGTACAGCAGCGGCATTCCGGGCAATGTGACCGACCATGTCACCGACGTACGGGCGAGCGGCGAGAACTCCGGCGCCGGCGAGGTGAAGGAGAACCTCGTCGACACGGAGCCGAGCACCAAGTGGCTGACGTTCGAGCCCACCGGCTGGGTCGAGTTCGACCTGGACAAAGCGGCCAAAATCACTAGATACGCGCTCACTTCGGCCAACGACCACGACGAACGCGACCCCGCGGACTGGACCCTGCAGGGCTCCACCGACGGCAAGGACTGGAAGACCCTCGACACCCGCACCGGCGAGTCCTTCTCGGAACGCTTCCAGACCAAGACGTACGACATCGCCGAGACCGCCACCGCCGAGTACCGGCACTACCGGCTCGATGTCACCAGGAACCACGGCGGCGACATCCTCCAGCTCGCGGACGTGCAGTTCTCCACGGGCGGCGATGACGGCCCCGTACCGCAGGACATGCTCTCGCTGGTCGACCGCGGCCCGAGCGGCTCGCCCACCGCGAAGGCGGGCGCGGGCTTCACCGGCAAGCGGGCGCTGCGCTACGCCGGCCGGCACACCGCGGACGGGCGGGCGTACTCGTACAACAAGGTCTTCGACGTCGACGTGGTCGTCGGCCGCGACACCGAACTCTCGTACCGCATCTTCCCGTCGATGGCGGACGGCGACCGCGACTACGACGCCACCAACGTCTCGGTGGACCTGGCCTTCACCGACGGCACCCACCTGAGCGACCTGGGCGCCACCGACCAGCACGGCTTCGCGCTGTCGCCGCGAGGGCAGGGCGCCGCGAAGGTGCTGTACGTCAACCAGTGGAACAACGTCGTCTCGCGGATCGGTTCGGTCGCGGCGGGCAAGACCGTCGACCGGATCCTGGTGGCGTACGACTCCCCCGCGGGCCCGGCGAAGTTCCGTGGCTGGGTGGACGATGTGTCCCTGAAGGTCAGGGCCCCTGAGAAGCCGAAGGCGCATCTGTCGGACTACGCCGTCACCACCCGCGGCACCCACTCCAGCGGCGGTTTCTCGCGCGGCAACAACTTCCCGGCGACCGCCGTGCCGCACGGGTTCAACTTCTGGACGCCGGTGACCAACGCGGGCTCGCTGAGCTGGCTGTACGACTATGCAC
>NZ_JBQQCE010000031.1:0-36816 GCF_052245645.1 Streptomyces sp. KR55
GCGCTCGTCGACGAGCTCACGGCGGTGAGTTCCGAATTCCGCCGAATCTGGGCCACCCATGAGGTTGAGCTCTGCAGGAACGGCCGACGTCGCTATCGCCATCCTCTGGCCGGCGAGATCGTGCTCCACAGCGAACGCCTCCACATTCCGAACGAACCTGATCAGACGCTCTTCACCTACAGCGTCGTCCCGGGCTCGCCCTCCGACGCAGGCCTTCGCCGGCTCACCCGTACCACCGATCCGGCCATCGCCACGAGTGCCGTAGGAACGGCCACGTCTGCCTCCCGGAAGACCGACTCCGTGGCCGGCCCGCCGAGCAGCACCCGTTCCGCGTCAGCCGCGCCACGGCTGGTGCCTGCGCCGCCGAGCGCGAGCCGGGAGGCGCGACCGGTGCCGCTGCCGACCTCGAGCGCGGCGGCGACCGACACCACTGACCTCGACTTACCGTGCCCAGGCCGGTGACGCAGTGATCAACGGAAAATCGTCCTCACTGAGCCTTCGGGTCATGGCCGATCCGCTGGTTGTCACGCTCTCACCGTTCAACAGCCCAGACCTCCGGGGGAAACTGCCTCCCCTACCGGGGCCTGAGGTAATGCGGGATGAGGGCTTTCCGGTCTCCGCTGCGAATGTGGCGATCCGCGCTGCTCCAGAAGGCCCTCAGCCGTTTCGAGATGTCTCGGCGGAGGTCCCTGTCGTCGATCTCCGTGGGCGACCGTGGTCCTTGCCGAGCAGCGAGTCGAACCCGGTCGGCACGCCGATCTCACGAAGAAACGATCAGTTAATCTGGATGCCGCCAACTGCCAGGAGACCTTTGCCCTCAGCCACGGCGAGCAGGGTCAGGCGCGCTGTGGCGTTTCTGCCGCCCCTTTCGATCGCAGGATCCGCCACCGGGTGCCCCGGCGGACGGCTGTCCGCTGGTGCTGATGAGGGGACGCGAACATCCATGGGCAGAACCGGGCGGGGCGAGCCTCCCCCTCGTAGACGGCTGTGGGCTTCCGAGCGCACCCAGGGCCGGGTGACACCGACCGAGCTCTTCTTCGACTTGGTGTTCGTCTTCTTCGTCACCCAGGTCACCCACGCGGTGGAGAGCCATCCCGGGTGGGAGGGCCTCCTCAAGGGGCTGTTCCCGATGGTCATCGTGTGGTGGATGTTCAGCGGGTTCGGGTGGCTCACCAACGCGGTCAGGCCTGACGCGGTGCCGGTGCGGCTGCTGCTGATGCTCGCCATGACCGGCTTCTTCATCATGGGGCTGGACGTGCCGTACGCCTTCGCACCCGAGGGCTGGGCCTTCCCCCTCGCGTATCTGGCCGTGGTCGCCATCCACGGGGTTGTCTATCTGACCGCCAATGCCCCGTCGGCGCGGCAGGCCATCCTTCGCAACATGCCGTTCAACGCTGCGGCCGGCCTCCTCGTCCTCGTCGCCCCGCACCTGCCGGAAACATGGGGCTGGGTGTGCTGGGCCGCCGCTGTGCTGGTCCTGTACCTCTCGCCCTTCCTGGGCCGCATCCGCGGCTTCGTCCTCGAGCCGCATCACTTCGTGGAGCGGCATGCACTGCTCCTGCTGATCGTTCTGGGCGAGTCGGTGGTCGCCATCGGGATCGGCGCCGAGGGCTCGGCCGGCCACGCGGTGGACGCGCCCCTGGCGCTCGGCGTGGCGTTGGGCATCGCCGTGGCGTCGGGACTGTGGTGGGTGTACTTCGACGGCGACGAAAGCCGGGCCGACGCCGAGTTCGAGAAGGCCACCGAGCACCGTCGCCAAATGCTCGCCTACTACGCATTCACCGGCGCACACCTCGTGATGATCGTCGGCATCATCCTGGTCGCCGCGGGGATCACCGACGCCATCCACCACTTCGACGGTCATGCACACCGGTGGTGGCTGGGCTGCGGCACAGCGCTGTTCCTCCTGGGCCACGCGGCCTACCGGGGCCTGCTGGGAAGCGGACGGCTCACCGACCGCCTGGTGGGGGCGGTGTGCGCGGTGCCGCTGGGAGCGACGGCGTCCATCGCCGGCTGGCTCGGCATGACCCTGGTTGTGGTCGTCCTGACGGCCATCGCCACCGTCGACCACCGCCTGGCGTCACAAAGGACCCAAGCCTCTCAGACGACCCTGAGTACTGGCTGACACATCGACTACGTCGCCAACCCCGCCTTCACCGCCATGAGAGAGGTCCGCGACGGGATGCTCTACCACGAGCACCTGACCCTCTACCGGACGCCCTGAGCGCCAGCGCGCACTGCCCCGGCGTGCCGCGGCGAGGTGAAGGATCCGGGCGAAGGGCTCGGAAGCGGCCCTCGCTCTCGTGACCGATTGGGATCGGCGCCGACCAGCAGGTCCAGTGCCGGGCGCCCCAGCATTGCATCCGCCGGGCAGCCCAGCAGCCCTTCGGCCTCCGAGCTCCACCCGACCACCGTGCTCCGCTGGTCGATAAGGATGTGGGCTTTGTTTTCCGCCGGGACTCCGCCATGGGGACCACTGCGCTTGGTGGCAGGAGATGCACCCATAGTCATCAGCTTTCACTCGCCTCAGAACTCGGTACGCCCTCAGTGTCCTCCGAGACGCTCGCGCGCGACATCGGAGCCCACTGCTGGTCGTGGACTCGTTGAGCTGCTCAACCAAGTCCGAGGGGCGCGATTCCTCACCGAATCTGCTGGGTGCCCTCATAGAGCAGGGGGAAGGCGGGAAGTAGGTAGCGGGAGACGTTGCCGAACATCTGCCGGCTGCCCAGGATCAGGGCGAAGGTGAGGAGCGTATAGACGAACAGCGTTGGGGAGCAGGGTGTCGCACACCCTGCTCCCCAAGTGTTTCGGCCCGGCCGTCCGCTGATGCGCTACGCCCCGTCCTTGGATCCCCCCGCCGAAGGTGCTGCCCCGGGCCGCCGGGGGAATCCTGCCGCCTCCGTCGGCCGGGCGGGGAGCTCGGTAGCGGCCCAGCCCGCCAGGAAGGTGAGGGCCTGCGCGCTCGGCGAGTGCGGTTTCGCCGTGTAGACGAGCAGGCTCTGGTCCGTGGAGCCCCGCACATCCAACACTTGGAAGTCCAGGCTCAGTTCCCCGGCGATCGCGTGGACGAACTCCTTGCGGCCATGCCGCTGGGCCCGCACCCTGTGGTCGGACCACCATCGGCGGAAGTCGGGGTCCTTCAAGGACAGTTCCCCGACGAGACGGGCGAGTTCGGGATCGTTCGGGTAACGGCCGGCGTCCATGCGGAGGTAGGCGACACACTCCTGGGCCACTTGCTCCCAGTTCGCGTACAGCCCCCGGACCTCGGGATCGAGGAAGGTGAGCCATATGTGGTTGCGCCGCTTGGCCGGCAGCCTGGAGTAGTCGGTGAACAGCGCGGCACTCAGTTTGTTCCACGCCAGGATGTCCATACGGCGTCCGAGCACGAGTGCCGGGACATTCACCATGCTGTCCAGGAGGACCTGGGTCGCCTGCGATACCTGCTGTTTTCTCGGTGTCACCGGCTTCGCCCGGTCGGAGATGCCGGCTTCGGCCGCACACCGCAGCAGGTACTCCTCCTCGTCGGGCCGCAGCTCGAGGGCCCGGGCCAGGGCACTGAGGATGGCAGGCGACGCGGACTTCACGCGGCCTTGTTCCAGCCTCACGATGTAGTCCACGCTGACGCCGGCCAGCGAGGCGAGTTCCTCACGCCGCAGTCCCGGCACCCGGCGGTGCCCGGACGTGGGCAGCCCCACCTGCTCCGCACTGACCCGGGCGCGGCATGCGCGCAGGTATTCACCGAGTTCTGTCACGGCAGCCTCCTTCTCGTGTGACTCATGCGAGTCATACGACGGGTCAGTTGGTGACCTTCGCGTCGTCATGGTCCGTGGACAGGGCGAGCTCCCGCCAGGTGTCGGTCTCCTCGCGAAGCTGGGCGATCTTACGGTCCATGGCCGAGGCGCAGTCGCTGCCGAGCTGGGCGCGCAGCGGCGGGTTGGCGGCGTCGGCCAGGGCGAGGATGGCCGTGGCTCCCTTGACCGGGTCACCGGGCTGGGCGTGGTTGAGCCCGGGGACGGCCTGGCGCACCGCGCCCGCGGTGTCGGCGTAGTCGGAGATGAGCCGGCCCTCCGTGAGCAGGCTGGTGGCGTCGAGGAAGTCGGTGCGGAAGTATCCCGGCTCGACAATCGTGACCTGGATCCCCAGCGGCGCCAGTTCGGCGCGCATCGCCTCGGACAGGCCCTCCACGGCGAACTTGGTCGAGCAGTAGACGCCGAAGCCCGCTGCGCTCTCGAAGCCCCCGATGGAACTCAGGTTGAGAACGCGGCCCGACCGCTGCCGGCGCATGACCGGCAGTACGGCGCGGGTGACGTTGGCCAGACCGAAGACGTTGGTGTCGTAGACCGAGCGGAACGCGGCATCGGTGGTTTCCTCCACCGCGCCCAGCACACCGCGTCCTGCGTTGTTGACGAGGATGTCGATCGTCCCGAACCTCTCCGCGGCTGCCTCGACAGCCTCACGGGCCTGCGCCTCGTCGGTGACGTCCAGGGCGACAGCGAGCAGGCTGTCCCCGTACTGGGAGAGCGCGTCCTGTACGTCCTGAGGCCTGCGGGCCGTCGCCACGACCTTGTCGCCCCGCTCCAGTGCCTGGCGCGCGATCTCCAGGCCGAAACCGCGGGACGCACCAGTGATGAACCAAGTGGCCATGCCACTACCTCTCATTCGTTTGATTTTAGAAAAATCGGGTCGGATGTAGCTATTGCTTCCGGAGCTCGACCCGGCCCGAGCGGACAGCAATGACCCCTGCTGCTACGGCCAGCAGTGCTACGAGCAGTCCGAACCCCGAGAAGGCGGCCGCGACGCCGAACCGGGAAGCAGCGGCGCCCAGAACGACCACCGGCACACTCACCGCCAGGTAGGCCAGGGCGAAGAACCCCGGTAGGAGCTGGGGGTAGCCCTTGGCGATCATCGCCGCCGTCACGGTGCTCGTGGACCCCATGAAGGTCAGGCCGAAGCCCGCGCCGGTGATCGCCGCACCGAAGAAGAACAACAGGGCGTGGGCGGTGTCGTAGCCGATCACGGACACCCCGACCCCGGCGACGAGCAGCGCGCACCCCGTCACCGATGCCGCCCGGTCCCCGAGCCTGCGCAGCAGCATCGGAGCGATGCCGCCGCAGCCCTGCACCACGAGGATGACCAGCGAGGACAGTGCCCTGTCGGTGGTGTGCAGCAGGCCGGCGACCAGGTCGACCCCCAGTGCCAGGTACAGGCCGACGACCGCCCAGCCGGCCGTCACGATGGGGGCCACCCGGAGCAGGATCCCCCGTGGCTCCGCACCCAGCCGCAGCACCCGGGGGCGCCAGGGCCTGAGCCGTTCGGGCACGACCTGCCAGGCGGGAATCGCCCGCACCAGGGCAAGTCCACCGACGGACAGGACGGTCAGCACGACGAACGGGGTGACCAGCGGTGCGGGAGCGAACTGAACGGCGAGGCCGGAGAACACCGCGCCCAGCGCGATGCCTGTCGAGGTCGCCGCGCTGTTGGCCGCCGCTGCGGCCCGGTGACTGCGGTCCCGATGAAGGTCAGCCAGGGCCGAGCCCGCGCTGCTGGTGAGCAACCCGACCCCGACGCCCTGGATCATGCGGGCCAGGCACAGCGCCCACGCCCCCGTGGCAAGCAGGAACGTCAGAAAGCTGACGACGACAGTGGCCAGCGCCATCACGATCGTCCGCTGAGTACCCAGGTGCTCGCTCAGGTCCCCGGCGACCAGCAGGGTCAGGATCGCGCCGACGGCGTAGCAGGCGTAGACGACCGTCGAAGTGGTCGTTCCGAAGTGCCATTGCTGCTGGTAGAGACCGTACAGCGGAGACGGCGCGCTGCTGGCGGCCATGACCACGAAGACGATCGCGACCACGGTCTTGAAGTGCCAGGGGCGGTGTTGCCGGTGATGCGGGGCGGTAGGGCGCCGGTGCCCCCGGAGCTCGGGGGCAGCCGACTTGTCGGCGATCATCAGTCTTGCCATCTTTCGACGGGAATCCGGCGTCGGCGGCAGAGTGGCTTTCCTCTGCGAAGGGCGCCTTGCGGGATCCATCGTCGTGGCGGAGTGCCTGGGCATACAGGGAGGCCTTTTCCTGGGCAGCCGTCCCTAGGAAAGCCAGTACCAGGCAGACGAGCAGGATGCTCCAGGGCTACCCCCCGAGCATCCCCAGTTTCCGCAGCTCCTGGCGCAGCACCGGGGTCAGCGCCTCGGCGTAGGACTCCGCCACATGGCTCTCGTCGCGGTAGACGAACGTGTCGCCTACGACCCGGGGGGCACCTGCCCGTCCCGGGGCACAGCCAGGGCTTCGGGTCGACCACGGCGGCACCGGCACGGCGGGCGCCCTGCCGGTTGGCCTCCCGGCGGGTGGGGTCCTTGATCGCGTCGCGCTGGTCCTGCTCGCAGTCTTGCAGCCGCAGCGGGTAACTCGACACGCACTCGACGGCATCGTCCTTCGGCCACGGATTGTCGAGCAGTACGACCACGTGGTCCGCAGCGCCGACCAGCCGACAGCCTGCCATCGTGCCCAGGGAGACGAGTGTCGCGAGCGGGAGGATGCGAAGTGCGCGGCGGGCGTAGAAGCGCCGCAGCGACAGGAAACCGGTCGGGCTGGTCTCCCGGAGCAGGCCGGAGGTGATGAGGAATCCGGAGACGACGAAGAACACGTCAGCTGCCGCGGACGACAATCGCCGTATTGCTTAACTGGATTTAGTTTTACGCGTCATTATGGTGCCCGAAGTCATACATAGCGGTGCGAGAACCGCCTTGCGGCTGGCGCCGGGTGAGGAAGGCCGATGGATGTGTCGTGGCCGCGGCGCCTGGGGCTGGGGGACCGGGTACGGCTCGGCGGTCGTGCCTGGCTGGTGTCCCGGGTGGCGCGCGGAGTCGTTGAGCTGACGGACCCGTTCGGCGACGTGCG
Organism: Streptomyces sp. KR55; assembly: GCF_052245645.1. Lineage (NCBI taxonomy): Bacteria > Bacillati > Actinomycetota > Actinomycetes > Kitasatosporales > Streptomycetaceae > Streptomyces > Streptomyces sp. KR55. The sequence goes on from NZ_JBQQCE010000031.1 coordinate 6,894, forward strand.
CCGAACGAGCATCCCGGAGATGGTGCTGGCCGCGGACTTCGAAGTGCTGGAGCACGGTCCTCGGTCCTCACCGATTCGCGGCCCCTCGGCGACCGAGGAGTCGCTGGAGCGAGCCAGATGGTGGGAACGCCACATCGTGGAAGTCATCACCGGGCTGCCTTTCGGCGCCGATCCCGAGGACGTGCCCCGAGCCGAGTACGACCCGGCGATGCGTTCGCTGCAAGAGAGGGAGGAGGCCAAGGCGTCCGAGCTCAGGGCGGCGGGTGTGGCGAGTGCCTCGGCGCGTACCGTGCGACGCCGCCGTCAGCACTACCAGGTACGGGGCCTCGAAGGGCTGATCGACGGGCGAGCCGTCCGGGAGCCGGCGCCTGGCTCTCGACAGGATCCGCGTGTGTTGAAGGTGCTCCTGTCTCTCGTCTCGGACGACGCTAGGCAGGGGCGGACGTATTCGGCGGAGCACTACCGCCAGGCCACGGCGAGCATGCTGAAGTCCCTGTACGGAAGCGGAACCGTGGCGCTGCCGTCCCGGTCGACGTTCCAGCGGCTTGTGAACGACCTCGCCTCCTGGCAGGGCCGGGCAGAGGGCATTCCGGTGGTCGGCGCCGCGGGCATCCGGCTGTCCCGACCGGGAGAGCGGGTCCATGTCGCCACCGTCCCTCTCGCGCTGCCTTCACGACTGGCTCATCTCGCTCGGAAACCGCTGCACATGGCGGTGGCAATGGACGAACTGACCTGGAGCGTTTGTACGTTGATGGTCCACTCCTCCCGACAGTCTCTCGACGCACCCTTGCTGCTGGCGCGCCTGTGCGATCCGTCCGTGCTGCGGGACGTCGAGACACACAGGAGGGCCCCGGAGTCCCGGGCAGTGCCACTGATCATTCCTGAGTCGCTGCTGCTCGACCGGCACCCGCTGCGTCGTCGGCGCATCTTCATGGACGCATGCCGGGAGCTGGGCATCCACGTCGGCGTACACCATCCCTCGACGAAGTTGGAGAGCGAGCGGATCACGACACGACTAGTCACGCTTCTCAATGCCGAACTGGCCAGCTTTGAGGCTGAGTCGCCTTCCGACGAGGCAGCACTAGTCAGTCAGCTTCAGATGCGGGCCGAACAATGGGTGGAGTCGGTCTGGCAGAACCAGCCCCAGTGGGCGTTGCAAGAGGTAACCGGTGGCTGGGAGCAGCCGACGCCCAACTCGGCCTACGAGGCCAGCGTCACCCGGCTGGGCTGGGTGCACCTTCCCCCCGGGGGACGGTTGGTCCTGGGCCTGTTCCCGAGCGTGGAACGGCGGGTGGGCGCGCACGGAATCGATGTAGGGGGACGGCGCTACGACAGTGCGGAACTCCACCGGTCAAGGTCTGCCTCCGTAGGCTCACATTCCTCTCCAACTCGACATGCGCAGACGCGATTTGACCCGCGCGACGTACGTCAGGTGTGGGTGGACATCGAGACCGGAGCATGCCTGCGCATCCCGCTGGCGCGAAACGACTCGATGAGCCGCTCTTCCCGGCATTCCCGCAGAGACGCAGTCGGTGCCGGTCTGGGCAATGACCATCCTTCGAGCAGTGCCGGTCCGGCTCCGTCTGCCTCGCTGGATCACACTCAGGAGCGCCTGGCCTATCACGCCCGACTCCCGGTCCTGCAGACACCGTTTCTACGGGAGGTGCTGAAGCTGGGAGACAGGCTTGCCGTGCTGAATCGTACTGCGGTCGGTGGCCAGCACGGACTACTGATCACCGGACCACCCCGCAGTGGGAAGACGACGGCGCTTCAGGAGTTGGAGCGGCGCTTCGCAGGGCAGCACCATGACGGCCTTTCTCGCGGTCCGGTGGTCCGCCTCCGGCTGCATCCCGCCGACAACGCGCGCACGGCGCTCGCGAAGCTGGCTGATGACTTGGACGTTCCTTCTCTTCCACGGTCGGTGAGCGCGGTTTCAGACGCGGTGCGCGAGGCTCTGCTGACGTCGGGTACCGCGGTGGTTCTGGTCGACGATGCCTTCTCCGTCGGCCCGCGAACCACCTTGAAAGACAGTGCAGTCGATGCGCTGTGTTTCGTCGCAGACCAGGTGCCGGCCACTTTCGTGTACACGGGGACGGAGGAGGGCCCCTTCACCGTGCCCGGGACGCTTACGGGCCGCCTGGTCCACTTGGCGGCGACCCCCATGCCGTACGGAAAGGACTGGGTACGTCTGGTCGAAGACCTCGACGAGAACCTTCGTCTACGTCAGCAGGAGCCTGGCGCCCTAGCCCGGTTGGCGTCGGTGCTGCACGCCAGAACCGGCGGCTGGGCAGGCACCCTGGCCCACCTCGTGCGTTCTGCGGCCATCGAGGCGATCCTCACTGGACGCGAGGAGCTCACCGAGCAGGACTTCGACCTCATCATCGCGTGAGCCGTCGCGTCCGGCAGCGCCGCCCGGGCGGCTTGAGAAGTGCTGCAGCTCCGGGAAACCAGGTTTTGTGAACAACCGAGATTGTGGCCGACTCTTAAGACCAACATCGATGCACATCCCATGCCGCAACCAAACAACGTGTCCTTCCCTTTCCCCGAGGAAGCCCGGACCGCAAAAGGCCGGCGTTCCGTGGCGATCATGGAAGTGATCTCGACCGACGGCAGACGCAATTGGAGCGTGCGGGACGTCACGGAGGCCCTCGGCGAACCCCTCAAAGCCATTCGCCGCAACCGCTCGGTCCTTGAAAGCCTTCACGACCGAGGCGTCCTGGCGAAGGAGGAAGTCCCCGGCGGCAGAGGAACCACCAAGAAGAAGGTCTTCTACCGGCTCCGAGCCCCCTGGCAGGCAGCTTGACCCCTGACAGTCACGGCCCATGAGGTCGTAGTCCGGCGCACAACTTCATGAGCATCGACCGCCGCTGTGTCTTCGGCATCCTGGATTGGACCCCTGGGCCTGAGACACGGCGGCGGTCAGCGTCCACGAAGGTTGCCGCCTTTGACGCTACAGGCTTGTGCTAGCTCGCGTCGGGCGTTCGGCCAACTCACCCACCGAAGGGCCGAACACGCATGCGCGCATCTCTAGCGGGTTCGAGGGCTGCTTTCCTCGCACTCCGCCGTTTCCACGTCTCGCTGTCGATTGATCCGCTCGGGCTGAGGCTGGGCCCGTTTCCCGGTCTCGTCCAGCGGCCATTCCAGGTGATTGGGCCAGAGCTGCTCCCCGAGGGCCCCTTCCAGGCTGGCCACCGTCAGCAGGTCGGGCCATACGGTGCCCGCCAGGACGTTGGCGATGACCTGCCGGTTAACGTCACTCGCCTGGGCCAGTGCGTTGGCGCTGACGTTCTTCCGTTCCATGGCCTTCGCGAGTGCGCGGGCGACGGCCTGGGCCACCTGCGCCCCGAGGTGGTGATCCATCACGGCGTACGGCCAGGCGCCGTCGTCGACGTATTCGCACGGCTTCTTGGCACGTCGCTTTCCTCCGGGCATGTGAACAGTGTGACGGAGGGGCCGCCGGGGTGCGCCCACCTGCCCAGCATGCTACTTGAATGGCATGCGCTTGTGAGGGAGAACCCACAAGCACACTCGCCGGGCTTTTCGGGTGCCCTCACGAGCCGAGCCGACGATGAAGGAGTGCGGTCATGAGCAGTCGCAGGAATGCTCCTGCGCCGCCGGGGAAGTCGCTGCCCACGGACCGCGTCCTGGCCCACGAACAGCTGTTGATCATTTGGGTTGCGTGTGCCGCAAAGGCCCCCTTCGCGCCTCGCGATCTGGAAGAACTCACGGGTATCCCGGCCCACCGCTGCGGTCTCGTGATGAGCTTCCTGCGTGCCTGCGGACTCGTCGAGCGAGCGGGGGGACGCAGTGTTCACCGGCCGACGGCGGCAGCAGATCGTGTGGCACGGACCCGCGAGGAGAAGGGCCTGCAGACCCTGCGGGATACCTGGAGGGGATCCTGGTTCGCCGGGGGAACCCGCCGCCAGCGCCGCTCCGCGCTCGAAGCGCTCTTCACGGAGGCACGGGCGCTCGGCCTCACCAAGGCAGCCCCGCTCGTCGACCTTCCGCCGATCCCCCGCAGCCCGCGCAAAGCGGGCACCCAACTGACCGACGCCGAGGTGCAGTTGCTCCGCTTCCACGCGGAGCGCGGCATGCCCGTCACTCGCCACGCCGCCCTTCTGGCCCTGCTCCTGGCCGGGCTGCACACCGCGGAGATCGCCGCCGCTACCACCGATGACCTCGACCTCACCTCGGCCGAGGTATGGACGAACGGTGCCACCCGCACCCGCGGCCGTTGCTGCCGGCTCGATGAGTGGGGCGTACGGGTGCTGCGGCTGCGCCGCACCCACCTCTTGCGCGGTACGGAGACCGGCCCCCCACCACGCCTAGTCACCGCGGCCTCCTCCGCCTACCGCTCCCAGGCAAGCGTCTGCACCGGCTTCGGCGACATCGCCCGCCGCAGCGGGCTTGCCACCGGGCGGCGCAGGGTCGAGCCCAAGGACGTCACCCGCTACGTCGCCCGGAAGATCCTCCACGAGACCGGCCAGCTCTCCGAGGTCGCCCGCTGCCTGGGACTGTCCTCCCTCGACGCCGCCGCCGCGCTCGCCGGCCACCGGTGGAACCCCGAGGACCAAGGCGGTGAGGTGGCGTGACCACGCCCAAGAAACGCTCCCGCCGGACCAAGGGGAAGACCACCAAGGCCCGCGACTGGCTGTTGGGCCCCATCCCCGACGACGTCTTCGGTTCCGCTTCAGACCCCGTGCCTCAGCCAGGCCCCCAAGCGCCCCCGCTCGCGATCGACGAGCGGTTCGAGTACCTCCTGAGCAATCCTGACCTGTTCGAAGCGGTCCGGCAGACACTGCCCGCCCGCGAATCCGGCAGCGTCGGACGCCCACCGGAATACCCTCCCTACATCTACTTCGTCTTCCTCTGCGCGATTTCCGTCTTCGGCTCGGCCCGCAGCACAGCACGCCATCTGCAACGCGATCTCTGGTGGAACCCGGTGCGCGAAGCCGTACGCAAGCACCTGGGGCCCGAAGAAGCCGATTCCCTCAAACCGACCGGCCCCAGCCTGAGCCAGTGGAACTACTTCTTCAAGAACCACCTCAAAACACACGTGAGTGCCGTGCGTGACGCAAGCCGGGAGCTGTGGATCCGCCAGGCCCTCGACATGGGGATGATGGCGGAATCAAGGTCACGCGGAAGCTGGGTCTACCCCGAGCGCGACCAGGTTATCCACGGCGACGCAACAGTTGCCAAACCACCCTCCAAACACACCCGGCATGAAACCGTGGACAAGGAAACGGGAGAAATTCGACGCCACCGGGTGGACCCAGACGCCAGCAACACCACCGAGGGCGGAGGAAAGCCGGTTTACGGAAACAAGTTCCTTTCCTTAGCCGTTCGCGTAGCCCGCACTCCGCACAGTCGAGTCATCCTGGCCCTGGAATCCGTCCGCACCAAATCGAGCAAGCGCGACCCTGAGCGGGAAGACGAAGGCACCGCCGTGGTCCGGCTCGTCCGCCACCTCCTGAGCAAAGCGCCCGGGGTCCGCGCATTCACGTACGACACCGCCCTGCGGGGCGTCCATCGAGCCCCTTTGATCGCTGATGGGATTGTCGTTTTCACCCGCCAACATGGCGGGCTTAAACCTCATCCCCTGCAACGTTACGAAAAGCGTTACAAAAACGGCAAGTGCAGCCACGATCTCTATGCCACAGAGGGACGGGTTTGCGAGCGCCACTTCACGGTGGACGGCGAGACATACCATGCGCCCCTTCCCGTCGAAGAACTGGAGCGCCGAAAGCAGAATAAGAGCCGCTTCTACCACCGCCTCACCATTCCCTGCTCGCGTGGAGATCACGAATTTCGTATCCGAGTGGACGAAACCAAAGAGGACCGCGAAATCGACCCGTCTACCAAAAAGCCGCGCTTCAACAGGGCCGAACATCTGAGGCAGATCCCACCCGCCACGCCAGCTGGTCGCCGACTTCTGGGATTCCGGCAGGACAGTGAGTCGAGCCACTCCCGCTTCGACCAGGCCTACCCGCACGAACGAGTCCCCGCCTACGGTGCCAACGCCGGCCTGCTGATCTACATCGGCTACGCCTGGGTCAACAACTCCATCACCCGCGCCCTGGGCAAGAGGCCGTTCGGCCTCGCGGCCTGACCCCACCGCCCCGAGGGGTGCCATCCGTCCCGGCTCCTCCCACACCGAGGCCATTCGCCCGATCTGACCTGACACCCGGCAGCCAAGATGACCATTGCTCCAGCCGCCGCAGCGCCAGCCGCTACACTGTGGGCGGTGGCACAGCTGCAGGCAGGCCTGCCACCACAGCACTGCTGGGAGCACGTCTGAAGCCCGCGTCATCTGGGCACTAATTTCAGACACGTTTTCAGACAGATCCCCGCCTTCGTAGCTCAGGGGATAGAGCACCGCTCTCCTAAAGCGGGTGTCGCAGGTTCGAATCCTGCCGGGGGCACAGAAAGAAGGGCCAGCTCAGGAGGCATTTCCTCCCAGGCTGGCCCTTCGGCGTTTCAGGGGTCGTGCCACAAGCGTGCCACTAAGAAGCCGCGCAGGCGGCTTCTAAGCGTCCCAGAGCGCTCCCAGGGAAAGCAGCTCGCCCCGGTACTCGATCCGGTCCGCCCACTGAGCGGGCCAGGCCTCCGCGCCCAGCCAGGCGCCCGCGAAGGCACCGGTGAGGCAGGCGATCGAGTCCGAGTCGCCGGAGGAGCAGGCGGCTCGGCGCAGGGCGGTGACGGGCTCATCGGGGAAGAGCAGGAAGCACAGCAGGCCGGTGGCGAAGGCCTCTTCGGCGACCCAGCCCGCACCGGTGGCCAGGCACGGGTCGGTCTCCGGTGAGGCGGTGCGCACAGCCTCCTGGAGCTGGCCGAGGATCTCCAGGCACTCGTCCCAGCCGCGCGCGATGAAGCGCTCGGGGGTGGGGTCCTGGGAGCGGGTCCAGAGGTCGCCGAGCCAGGTGTGGTGGTAGCGGGTGCGGTTGTCGCAGGCGTACGACCGCAGTCGGCCGACAAGTCCGGCGGGGTCGGCGCCCTGGGCAAGCAGGTGCACGGCGCGGGCGGTGAGGTCCGAGGCTGCCAGGGCCGTCGGGTGGCCGTGGGTGAGCGCGGACTGCAACTGGGCGGCACCAGCGCGCTGTGCGTCGCTGAGCCCGGGGGCGAGCCCGACGGGGGCCACGCGCATGTTGGCGCCGCAGCCCTTGGAACCGATCTGGCTGGCCTCCTGCCAGACCCGTCCGTCCGCCTTCAGCAGATTGCAGGCGGTCAGGCAGGTGTTGCCCGGGGCCCGGTTGTTCTCCGGTGACTGGTACCAGTCGACGAACTCCTCGCGCAGCGGCCGCTCCAGCCGCTTCGGGACGAGCATGCCCCGGCCCAGGGCGGTCCTGAGTGCGCGTCCGAGGGCGAGGGTCATCTGCGTGTCGTCGGAGACGAAGGCGCGCTTCGGCAGCTCCATCTCCCGCCAGGGACCGCACTTGGCGAGGATCGAGGGCACGTCATTGAACTCGGTCGGGAAACCGAGGGCGTCCCCGAGGGCGAGCCCGATCAGTGCTCCGGTCGCGGCGCGCTTGCTCACCGTCGTCGTGGTCATACAGGAAGCCCCTTCCCCCGCTTATCGTCAAGGCGACCGTAAGCGGGGGAAGGGGCTCCTCACAACCTCCAGAGCCCGCCCTGATCCAGCCTGATCCAGACCAAAGACCTCAGGCCCGCTCGGTGCCGTCTCCGGAGGAGCTTGAAGCCGCTCCCCCACCGTCCCGGATCATGGCTCTGAGCCGGTCGGCGATGGCCCGGCCGCGGTCGCTGGTCATGTGCTGATAGATCAGCGCCGCCCGTGAGCTGCTGTGGCCCATCCGCGTCATCAGCTCCCGCGTGCTGGCCCTGGCCGTGGGGGCCAGCGTGTTGCCCGTGTGCCGCAGGTCGTGGAAGTGCAGCTCGGCCGTGACGCCCGCAGTCTTCCGGGTCTTGACCCAGTCGTCGCGGAAGTTGCTCCGCCGCAGCTGCCCGCCCTGGGGCCCGACGAAGACATGACCGTCGCGGCCGGGAGCGGCGAACTGCTCCAGGTGGTGCGTGACAGCGTCGAGCAGTTCGGCCGGGAAGGAGACGGTGCGCACCCCGGCCGCGGACTTCGGCGCCTTGTCGAAGAGCCGGCCGTCCTGCAGCTCGGCCTGAGCACGGCGCACGGTGACGGTCAGCCCCTCCAGGTCGACATCCCGGCGGCGCAGGGCCGCCAGCTCCCCGAACCGCAGAGTGGTGAAGGCCGCCAGGAGCACGAGCAGCCGGTAGCGCGGCGCGATGGAGTCGGCGACGGCGAAGACCTCCGCCACCGTGAGGACCGGCCGCTCGGGCACGTCGTAACGGTCCGCGCCCTTGATGCGGCACGGGTTGCGCCGGATCAGCTCGTCGTCCACGGCCGTGTTCATCAGGGCGCACAGCAGTTGGTACGCCTTGACGACCGTCGGCTCACCGATGCCGGCCGCGAGGAGCTTGCCGCGCCAGCTACGCACGCGGGCAGTCGTCACATCGGCCATCGTCCCCGCCCCAAAGGCGGGCAGGATGTGCAGCCGCATCACCGACTCGTTCCGCTCGCGGGTGCGGTCCGCGAGCTTCCGGTCCCGCAGCCACGCGGTGGCGTACTCCCCGAAGTTCACCGCCCCGGCATCCGGGTCCGACCACTTCCCACGCGCGATGTCCGACTCGATGTGCGTTAGAGCGACTTGGGCATCAGTCTTGGTCCCGTACGTCTTCTCGGCCGGACGCAGTTGCCCCGTCTCCGGATCGCGGTAGCGGACCTGCCAACGGCCGGACGGAAGCTGTCGGACCGAACCGAAGTTCCGGCGCTTTCCTCGGTTGTTGGCCATCAGGCAGCCCTCCGCAGGGAGCTGCGCCGGTGGCCGATCGGCTGCACCGTGTTGGCGTCGACGAAGGCGTTCAGTGCGCTCTCCGGGATACGGACGTGCCGACCGACCTTGACGAACACGATGCGTCGCTCAGCGATTAGGCGGCGCGGGAAGCGTTCCGTGGTGCCGAGGAGTTCGGCCACCTGCGCCACGGTCAGGTAGCGGTCAGCCATGGGTGGGTTCTCCTTCCGTTCCGGGAGCGGGTTCGAGGGTTTCGGCGAGCCAGGCTTCGGCGTCGGTGAGGCCGGTTCCGGCGTAGACCCAGTGCGCGAGGACGAGGGTCGTGTCCGGGTCGATCTCGTTCGCTGCCAGAGCCTGTGCGCGGCGCCAGTCGGCGCGGGCGTCGCGGAGGGCGCCGAGCGTGGTGGAGTAGCGGCGGGACTTGGTGGAGAAGTGGCCGCGGAAGCCGAGCATGTGGGCCCAGGCCCGCAGGCGGAGGTGTTCGAGGTCCTTACGCGCGCCGAGGGCCCAGGCGGTACGGATGAGCCGACGGGCGTGGTCGCTGATGTCGAGCTGGGCGAGTTCGGCGAGGAACCTCAGCGGTCGGTCCAGAGCGCCCGTCGCCGTCTCGGCGCCCTTGGTGGCGTACTTGGCGATGTACGCGGCGACGGCCCGCTCGGTCAGCTCCTGACCGCCGTTGAAGTCGGCCGAGCGGATAGTGCGGACGTCGAGCTGACGGCCGAAGGCGAAGGTGTGGGCGCGGCCGTCGATGACCGGGCCGTCCACGCGAGCGGCGGCAGCGGCGGCCTGGATGGCCTCGGTCAGCAGCTCGGCGGTGGCCCAGGCGGGAGGTGGGGTGTCGCCGCCCTCGGGGCCGTCGATGCGGATGACGGCGTGGAAGTGGACGGCCCCGCGCTTCTGGTACTCGGCGACCTTGGCGAAGGACACCCGGGCGTACTCCCGGAACGCCCGCTGTGTGAGGCCAGCGCGCTTGGCGACCTCCCGGCGCAGGTAGATCGAGAAGCGCCGCCACAGCGGACCGGCGTGCGCGTTCCAGAGCACGGCCGCTTCGTAGTCGTAGGCGTCCGGGTCGAGCGGGGTGCCGAGTGCGGGGTCGTCCTGGTCCTGGAGCGCGCCGCAGCGGCAGCGCCGGACCGAACCAGCCGGACCGGTCCGGCGGTTGTGGACCGGGCCGAAGCTCGGCGCGGTAAAGGTGGCGAAGACGCGCGGGTGTGCGGCAACGCGTTCGGGGACACCCTTGCCGCCACGCAGTCCCGAGGTGATCAGGTGGAAGGTGTCGCGGCGGTACACCTCGGCGCAGGCTGCACACCGGCTCGTACGGCGGTTGTTGCAGCGGACCAGGAGGTGACCGGCCGGGAGGCTGGAAGAGTCGAGGTGGTGGAGGACGTTGCCGATCTCGCCGGTACGGGTGTTCACGTCGTACTCGGTGCGGTGGCCGTCGAGGCGGATCGGGTGCGTGCAGCCGCCGAGGCCGGCGAGCTGGCGCAGGAGTGCAGGCATGGTGCCGAGGGCGGCCAGTTCGCCGAGTTCGTGGAGCGGAGGCGGAGTGGCGCGGGTGATGATGGCTTTCTCCTTCTGGCTCGGCTGGAGGGAGACGGCCCCCGGGGCGGCGGATGCTTGGCGGTATCGAGGCCGCCCCGGGGGTCTGGTGTGTCAGCGGCGGTGCTGGTCGCGGAGCAGGGAGCGCAGGACCAGGGCGGCGACGGCCACGGAGACGGCCGTGACGGCGACGGCGGCCAGGAGTGCGGTCAGCACGACGCCGCCGACGAGGACAGCCGCGACCGCTCCGGTGCTGATGGAGACCTGCGGAAGCGCGCGCTGCACCGGGGCCGGATCTGCCGGAGCGTGGGTGTGTGCAGACGGCGGGGTGGGGCTGTCGGGTACTTGGGCAGGAACACGGCAGAGCTCTCCTTATCTACTCGTCTAGTCGTGTGAGCCGTTTATGACGTCCACGCCGGAGCGCGTGCCGGACTCGATGGCCGGGGCCATGAAGGTGTGCGAGAGCCAGAAGCCGAAGAGAGCGACCAGGACGACGATCCAGGTGCGGACGCCGAGGAACTTGACCGCTCCCCAGGCGAAGAAGCCGAGTACGACGACGAGCGGCAGGCTGACGGTCACGGTGTGCTGGTCCTTTCAGCGGACGGGGCAGCGGTGAGTACGGGCGGCCAGTTCGGCAGCGGCGCGGCTGTCGTAGTCGGTGGAGAAGCCGCAGCGAGGGGCGGTGCAGGCGGCAGTGTGCTTCTCGCGGCCGTGACCGTCGTAGGGCGTGCCAACCTGGACGGGACCGATGCGGATGACGTTGCGGAAGCGGCGGTTGGCGGTCATGCGGGTCTCCCTTCAGAGGTGGGCGGCGATGGCGTCCGCCATCGGTGCGGGGACGCCGAGCCGGGCGCGCAGGGTGGGGGTGTCGATGGGCGTACCGGTGCGGGTGTGGTGCTCGGCGGCGACCTTGCGAGCGTGCTCGACAAGAGCGGCCGGGACGGGCACGGCAGGCGCGGCCGGCGCAGGTGGCGGGGCCATCTCCTGTTGAGCGGGCGGCTCAGGCACGTGATCGGCGGCGTCCTCCTGGTCCACCGGTCGTCCCTCGGCCGGACTGGGAGCCGAGTGAGCCAGCAGCGTGCCGCCGAGGAAGGCGACCGCAGGCCAGCCCGCGACGAGGATGCGCAGCCAGGCCGGCACGTCCTTCAGGTCGAGGAGTCCGGCGGTGGCGACGTTCACGCCGAGGGAGGCGGCGAGCGCGATGACGAACCAGCACCACCCGGCCGCTTTTGCGTGGCCGGTCCGCAGTCGGCGCCAGGCGGCAACGAGCAGCAGGTCGACCGAGATGGGATAGGCCCACGCTTTCCACCCGTCCTGTCCGGCCGCCGAGGCGATGTCGTGCAGGTGGGCGAAGGACAGTGCGGCGGCGATGACGGCTTGGACGAGCACCGCATCGATACGGGCCAGTTGGGCGCGCATGCTGCGGCTCCTTCCGGATTCAGGCATGGGAGGGGTAGGGACGTGGCGCGAGGCGGTCGCGCCGACCGGGAAGGGCAGTGGCTCAGTCGGTCACGGGGCGCGGGTGCACGACCGGCGCTGCGGATTCGACCAGCCGTACAGGAACGTCGGGCCGGAAGAGCTTGAGCGCGGGCAGGTCCGGCGCCAGGTGGGCCGACTCCTGGCAGATCTCGGCGGCGTCGCCGAGGGAAAGGTACGGCGTCCGGATACGGGACCAGCCGCCAGAGGTGTCACCAGCCACCGCCAGACCGGGCCGTTCGGGAGCGATGGCGCAGGCGGCGGCGACCGCCTCGGGGGCGATGTCGCCGAGCGCCATCCTGGCGGAGGCTTCGTCGTTCACGCGGTGGCAGACGCGGCCGGTCAACTGGGCCCGGAGCATGGTCGCGCCCTTGCCCAGCTCAGCGCCGAAGCGCTGCCCGCACACCTCCAGGTAGATGCCGGCTGCGCGGCCGAGTTGGGCGAGGCGGATGAGCTGGGTGACCATCTCGTCCCGCCGTTCCTCGTCCTTGCGCGTGGCGACGAGGAAGAGCTCAGCCACCTCGTCGACGAACAGCACGATCGGCACCGGCCGTTCGTGCTCAGGCAGTCCCCAGATGTCGGAGGTGATCTCCTCCTCCGGCATGCTCGGGGCGATGCCCTGCCGGGCCTTGATCAGGTCGTATCGGTCCTCCATCTCCTTCACGAGCACGGGCAGCAGCTCGGCAGCCCGCTCCGGGTCAGTGGCCAGCGCCGAAAGTCGCGGGCGAAGGGCGCCAGCTCGACGCCCCGCTTGCAGTCGATGCCGACCAGGGCGACGGGTTGCCGGGCCAAACCGGCGACCAGGTGGCGCAGGTACATGGACTTGCCCGAGAGCGTTGCGCCGAGGGTGAGTTGATGCGGGATAGTGCGGTAGTCGCGTATGAAGGGGGTGGCGTCTTCCCGCAAGGCGACCGGCACCTCCAGGAACTCGGCCTGGGTCTTGCGCGGCATTCGCACCTGCCGCAGTACGTCGAAGCCGACGAGCCGAAGCCCGACGACACCAGGCTTGACCGTCGTGACGTAGACGGCGTGAACGCCCCAGGCGTGCCGCAGCCGTTCGGCCGAGGCGGCGACGTCGGCCGGTTCCTGCCCCGGAGCGAGCCGTAGACGAATCCGCAGCCCGGTCGAGGTGGGACGGATGATCCCTCGTCGCGGCGGAACCGGCCGGACTTCACGGCGGGTGGTGGCCTTGACGGCCAGCACTCGCAGCCGGGACGGCGCCACGGTCAGGCCGCACGCTTCCATGACCGAGCCGTACGAGCTGAGCAGCCGGATCGTGGATATCGGCAGGCCGACAGCCGACCAGTAGACCCCCGGATGGTTGGCCCGGGCGTAGGCGGCCCCGCCGCCGAGCGCGGCGACAGGACCACCCACCTCCAGAAGCGTCGTCAGGTCGGCCATCAGGCGGCAGCCCCTGCGGCGGCCGGGAACACGGCCGGAGTCACGGCGGCGGCGCGGTAGGCGATGCCGTGCCGCTGCTGCCCGTTGAACACGCTCTCCCACGGCCGGGCCGCGAGTCCCAGCAGCGAGACCGGCGCACCTAGCGCGAGCCCCTCGGACACCCCGCTCTCCGGAACAGTCACCTTGATCAGGGACGACTCCCCCTCCTCGATGTACACGACGCCGACGGTCATCAGCGCCTCTCCACTGACGGCGTCCTTGGCGATCTCGCCGGTCTGCCGGTCGCGGACCTTGGGCTCGGGCGCCTCGGTCAGCAGGATCGTCGCGGCCGAGGTCTCCACACGGATGGTGCGCAAGGCTTCTTCCCATCTACTCGTCTATACAAGATGCGGCCTTCGAACCCGATCTCCGGGAACGGCGACCACCTTGCCACACAACTTGCCCACTCGTCTATACGAGTATGCCTGTTGGGTGTACGAGTTCGGGAAACGGCCCCGCGCACCACCGCCGATCAGGCCCTCACGTCGCCGGGAGCTGGTACGACAGGACGTACGCGTCCGCCGCCATGACCGTGTCACAGACCTCCACGGCCCGCCCCTCGGTGTCGTAGGCAGTGCGGATCAGGTGGATCACCGGCACACCGGAGGCCAGCCGGAGCGTCTTCACCTCGGACGGCGAGGGCATCCGGGCCCGGATCTCCTCCTCGAAGCGGTCGAGGTGATGACCCAGCTCCTCAAGCCGGGCGTAGATGCCACCGGGCCCGGGGTTGGACTCGGCGATCTGCGTGCCGCGAGCAATGTCGAGCGGGAGATACGAGGTAGCGAACTCGACCGGCCGCCCGTCGAGCAGATACCGGCGCCGGCGGGCGAGCACGCGCCGCACGGAGCCGAGCCGGGTGGAGATGTCCTGGCTCGCCTTCTCCTCCTTGACCTCCAGGCTGTCGACCTGCGGATGGCTACCGGCCGCGTCCGCCTCGACGATGAACGCGGACTTGCCCTGCTCGCGATGGCGCCGGGCGAACCGGTCGGAAGCAAGCCGTCGCACAGGTGGCCGTGGTCGCACGAACACGCCCTTGCCGTGCTCGGCGTGGACCAGGCCCTCGCCCTGGAGGACGGAGAAGGAGTTCCGAACCGTCATACGAGAAACCCCGTAATGCTCGACGAGCTCCGCCTCGGAGGGCAGCTTTTCACCCTCCTTGAATCGCCCACGGTCGATGGCCTCGCGCAGCTGGTCGGCGATCTGCCGGAAGACCGCACGATCACTCGTGGGGTCGAGATCGCCGAGGAGGCTCGGAAGAGACGTCACGTGTACTCCTTTAGGTATCTAGACGAGTGGGCGAGTGTTGTTGCTACGGTGGAGAGCCTAGCCAGCCGAGAGGGCCGAGGAACGTGAGCACTGACCGTCCGCACTCCGTGAGCGTTGCCGGAGTCATCGTCGACGACCAGGGCCGCGCCCTCCTGATCAAGCGCCGCGACAACGGCAAGTGGGAACCCCCGGGCGGAGTCCTCGAACGCGAGGAAACCATCCCCGAGGCCCTCCAGCGCGAGGTCCTCGAAGAAACCGGCATCAAGATCGCACTTCCCGCGACTCTCACCGGCGTCTACAAGAACATGACGGGCCTGATCGTCTCCCTGGTCTTCCGTTGTGAAGCCGCCGACGGCACGCCCACCACCGGGGACGAGACCCGCGCACTGCGCTGGGCCACCCGCGAAGAAGTCACCGAACTCGCCGACGAGGCGTACGCGATCCGCGTCCTGGACGCTCTGGACGCGGCATCCCCGCCGGCCATCCGCGCCCACGACGGCGTGAAACTCGTCTAGCCCGAACCCGCTGCACATGGCGGCCTACCAGCACGAAGGAACTTGTATGCACGAGTATACGAGCACCGCCCGGGTGTGGGGCCTCACTTGCCCAGGATTCCCGGAAGAGGTGGGCCGGGCCCGCCGCTGGACGCGCGACATCCTGCGCGGATCTCCACTGGCCGACGATGCGGAACTGATCGTGAGCGAGCTGAGCGCGAACGCGATTCTCCACACGGCCAGCGGGTCGGAGGCCGGAAGCTTCCATCTGGCGCTCGCGGTCTCCTCGCAGGTGATCGCCCTGTCGGTCACGGACGACGGAGGCACCAGCGCAACCCCGAAGGCCGAGTACCAGGGCGGGGAGGCGGAGCACGGCCGGGGCTTAGGGATGGTCAGCGCGATCGCGCACCGGGTTGTGGTCCACGACAGCGACGGCGGCCACACCATCACCGCGGAGCTCTTCACGGACGCCCGCCCCGGAGGCCACCGATGCTGATCGACAAGCCGCAACGGGGTTACTGGTGCGAGTGCTGGACCCAAGACCTCACCGAGACGACGTGGCCGGCACTCCGGGCATCCTTCGACGCCTACTCGGCACCCCAGGCCGACAGATGGGTTGCCGTCGCACTCCGCACCATCTCACCGGCACTCGACCCCGAAGCATCCGAAGAGGCATGGACCTGGCTGTACGAGGGCCGCATCCAGACACGACGAGCCCTCTTACGCGCGAAGCCCTGCACCGTCTCAGTCACCCACGCTGGCACACGCATCACATGGACAATCCGACCAGTGCTGTTCTTGCCGCTCGCCCACCGCCAGGGCCTCGAACTCCCAGCCTGTACATACGACTTCCAGTGCTGTTCTTGCCGCTCGCCCACCGCCAGGGCCTCGAACTCCCAGCCTGTACATACGACTTCAAGCCCCAGCAGTCCGACTGAGTTACAACTTTCTCTACGGGTTCAAGCACCCGTCGTCGCTTCGCTCCTCCGGGCGGGCGCGGGCGGCCGGCGGCGCCCGCGCTCATGTCTCCGCCCCGCTCGGCACCGCCGGCCGCCCGCTCCCGCCAAGAGGCAGGCACACAGTGCATGAGGTCAGAACACGTCGTGGCCGGGGCGGTCGGCTCCGCAACTTTAGCCAGCCACTTTGGCGCGAGCCTCGAAGATCATGGCCCCACATCGGGCACTAACGGGCAGGTCCACAAGCCTGCCCGATCCGCGGGCCAGCGTAAGGGGCCATGATCACTCGCGCCAAAGCAGCTCCCGCCCAAAAGCCGCTCCGCCGACCTCATCGATACCCTGCGGATCTCTGCGCCGAAGGGATCAGCAATGGAAGACCACACATGGCAGCTGCGTCGTGGTGAGGAAGAGATCGGCAAGCTCACTCTTGAGGCCGTCGACATGTTCTGGCACGACTGCCGCTTCGAGGCTTCGGCCGGTTGGCCGACAGTCAGACCCCTGATTGAGGAGTCGCGGAGGGCCTGGGAGAGGGGGAACACGGAAGCGGCCTTGAAGGCGGATGAGGCCATTCACGCGCTGGGCTTGGAACTTGTACCGAACGGCGAGGGCGAACCCATCACGGAGTTCCTGCTGCGTATCGACATAGACGGAGGCTCGGCGCGCTTTCGCTACTGACTCCGGGGCCGTGTCCGGGCCGTCCGAGGGCAACCGATGGCGACCAACGTCGACAGGTGCCGAGGGTTAACCCGCAGGTCACAACGCTGGCCGCCGCAGAAGCCCCTGTTCCGAGAGGCCCCGCACCACTTCCAGAAGAACTGATCGAGTGCCGCATGCGCCCTTGCCTCGATCATTGAAACTCCCGGCCAAAGTCGCTACGCCGACCGCTCTGTAGGGTGCGGCACCATGACTCCTGACGTGCCTCGCGGCCCGAGGCGCAGCGACGCTGCGAGGTGGGAAGACCTCGTCGCCCGATACGCGTGGGCCGATGCCGATGAGCCGGATGCGTATACCTTCTCCGTGATTGCAGGAAAGACGGAGAACGAGGTGATCCGGGCGTTCGGTGGCGATCCTGGAGCGTCGCGGCTGATGACCTTCGCCGAGACCTCCGACGAGCAGGCAGCTCACCTCTATGAGGACTACGAGCTGCTTCGTGTGGTCACCGTCGACCGACGCGTCATCGCCATCGAATGGGGTTACCACGGCAGCATCCCGGAGATCGCCCGACGAGCGTCCGCTGACGGAGGCGAGTTCTTCAGCGTCTACCGCAGTGTGAATGCCGGGTACCAGGTCATGCACGCCCTTGATGGCCACGTAGACGGCATGTTCGACCCCTTCGAGCTGGAGGACGCGGCGTGGATGGACCCGGAACCGGAAGTCCCCGCCTGGGCAGAAGGGGTCGCCTTTCACATGGAGACCCTGTGCGCCGAGTCCTTCGCACTCATGGAACGCACCATGGGCGTCGCCGTCGACCCCGGGTGGTTGGACACAGCGCTTCGCACCGTGCTGCTCGCCTCACCCTCTGAGCTCTTTGGGCAGTCGGAGGCAGCCTGGCTCCCATGAGCACGTCCCGCGTCCTCACAAGCGACCGGCGGACGTCGGAGCCGTCATCGGACCGTCCGAGACCTCAAGTTGGAGGACTGAAGAAGGCCAGTCCACCACGCCGTCTTGTAACTCGTGCCCGATGCGTGCCCGATAGGAGGGCACGTCACGGGGAAGAGCGGCGAGTCGTCCGCCATCGTGCAGGTCAGCTCCTTGTCAGGTCAGCCACCGGGCGCATACGGGATCTTCCAAACTGGTGCTCCAGGATCCGAGCGCGGCGGCGCTTGACTGGGTCATTGAAACTCCCGGCCAAAGTCGCTACGCCGACCGCGATCGCAGGCGCGGCGTGCATGATGGCGCAGTGGAAACAGCTTCCGATCAAGCGCGGACGACGGGGGAAATCGTGGCCTACCAACTCAGCTTCTTCTGCCGCTCTGGAGAAGAGAGAGGCGACGAGGCGCTTGATCGCCTGCTGGACTACCTGCTGGAGAGCGGCGACCCTCTGGTGGGCGAGTGGTTGGGGCCGTTCGAAGATTCGGTGGCCGCGTTCAGGCTCGGTACTGGTAGCAGTGACAGCGACAGGCCAGTCGCGGACTTGCTGACACTGGAAGTACACGTAGGCGTAGCCGAGATCGCAGAGTCTGTAATCGCTGCATCGCCCAATGACGAGTGGAGCATCTGGGGGTGCGACCTGCTTGCCACCGTCACCCTCAGTGGGGGCAACCCCGACTGGGCTCTGGTGCATCGCATTTGGGCCGCCGTGGTGAGCCTGTGGAGGGCAGTTCCGTGGGACGAATCATCCGGATTCGAGATTGCTGCCAGAGCGCCGCAGCACTGAGCTCTTACCAAGATCCCGACCAGTTGCCACGACACCTGCATGAGACGCACCTCGGGCCGTCGTGGGGCCGTCGGAGGGTGCTCAGCGACGACCAACGCTGACAACCATCGACAGCTAAGTCGCAGGTCGCAGCGTTGATCGATTACACGGCCGCAGATCAGAGCCCCGACCCTTCACTTCTTCGACTACTGAGCGCACCTCGGGGGCTGCTTGGCTACCCCATTGAGTAGTTTCCATCCTGATTTCGCAGGTCACGAGGCTGGCGTGGGTCGGGAGTGACGTGCTCGTGCTGGTCGTGAGCGTGATCGGCTGGGCGAGATTGTCTGTCACCTCTGCACTTCGCTGTTCGCCAGGACGAGAAGGGCCCGCAGGAGGGTGGTCGCGTGGCGGGCGTTCATGCGGAGCTTGGTGATGAAGCGCCAGGTCTTGAGGTTCGCGAAGCCGTGCTCGACGGCGGCACGTTCGCGGCTGAGCAGGCGGTTGGCTTCCTTCTCGGCGTCGGTCAGCCGGTGGTTCCGGGTGGCCTTCCGGCCGGTGATGATCACCGGGTCGTCGGGGTCGTCGTCCAAGCCGACGAAGCCGAGGTCGGCCAGGGCGCCGAGCCCGGCCTCGCGGAGGTGTTCGGTGATCTTGTTGTGGCGGGCACTGGTGATTTCACTGGAGCGTCTGGGCTTGGCCGCGGAGATCCAGATCAGGTTGCCCTTCTCGTCGGTCAGGGCGAGAAACAGCAGGCCATGGGCCTTGTGCTTCCCACTGTAGTTCTTACGGTTCTCGGTCCCGGTGCGGCGGCGGGTGCGCACGAGGGTGCCGTCCAGCAGGACGACGACGCCACCCTTCTTGGCGATCTTCTTCAGGGCGCGGTCCAGGCGCGGGGCGCGTGCGGAGAACAGGTCGATCACTTCGAGCACCCAGCGGCGCACGGTCGAGGCAGAGACGTCGTTGCCGCCGGCCGTGTCGAGAAGCCGCTGGTCGTGACGGAGAACGGCGAGCACGATGATCGCTTGGGTGCCCGGGGTGACCTTGCGCCACCGGGTGCCCAGCCGCTTCCGCTGGGTGCCTATCAGGTCGGCTACGAGGTCGATGGTCCGTTTCGACACCAGGAGGCGGACCTGGTAGACAGCATCCTGAGGGCCCTTGGCGGGCTGGTTGTTCTTCACAAATCACGCCAACTGACGCCGGGGACCCTCGCGTTACGGCAGGAATCAGACCCTCCGCACCCGGATGTCGAGCCGGTGTCAGCGCGGGCCGTACCGGCCCGAGGGGGTGCGGTGCAGCCAGCCTCGGTCCGCGAGGCGCTTCAGCTTGGCCCGCATCGCCTCGGTCTGCGCGGGCAGCACACCTATCCCCAGCTTCTCGCACACGTCCCGAGTCATGACCGGCCCCTCGGACGCACCTGCCACCACGTGCAGAATCCTCTGGTAGTCGGCGGGCAGTACCTCTTCGGTCATGCCCTCGACGCGGTGAGGCACGAGCAGCATCCCGCCGGCCCCCGGCGCTGCCACCACCGGCTCCACCTCCGCTTCCACCGGCGCGGGCTCCAGTGCCGGGTCGTCTCGCCTGCCGCCGTCCGTCGCCTCGGCGTACTGGCCGAACACCACCTCGGCGGCCTCCAGCCGGGCGACCTCCACGTCGATCTCGGCGAGCTCCTTACGAAGCCGCTCGGCGCGACCGGCCAGCAGCACCCGCCGTTCCACCGTCCATGTCAGAACATCCACCATCAACTTCCCCTCCCCGAGCGGATATCTCCGCCGGACCCTACGAGGAGACCACCGCGCGTACCGCGATTTCAGCGAACGAGTCCCGTGGCAATCGATCACCTGCTACCGATCATGTTCCCGACCAGCCCGAGTACCCCGTTACCGGCTCACGCCAGCCCCGTGACCTGCAAATCACGATGGAAATGGATCACTGGGAGCCGCTTCACTGACAGGCGGGCGGCCGTCCCGTCTCTGCCGCTCAGCGGCTCCCCCTGATCGCCCACACCAGGACGATGTCCGATGAACCACCATCGCCCGTCGGGGCGAGGGCGAAGTCGAATGCCCCGAAGGCGAGCCCGTACGCGTCGAGGTACTCGCGGACCGCGGACCGAATGGAGGCCGACACGGCCGACAGTGCCGGCCGCAGGGCCGCGGCGAGACGGACGGCCTGCGAGCGCGGTCGTCGCCCCGGAGATCAGGGTGGCGCTGACTGCGAAGAGCGCTGCGAGACCGTCCTCAACCAGCTCTTGAACCAGGGGGATCCCTCACACGCGCTTCACTGACCCTCCTCATCGACGTGCTTCACTCTCGGATCAAGATCAACCTCCCGACCGGATAGGCCGACTGTGAACATACGCACGACCGGACGAGCAACTGCAGCCGCCCTGCTGTCCATAGCGCTCCTTCCCGCCACCCTCGTTTCCGCCGGTGTCGCGCAGGCCAAGACGCCGGAGCCCACGCCGAAGCTGACCGTCGGCGAGCAGACCGAGGACCCGCAGAAGGTGCGGGAGTACTGGACCGCCGAGCGCGTCAGCCGTGCCCTTGCCAACGAGAAGAAGGACCAGGCCGCCTTCAGCAAGAGGGCCGCAGCCGGGACCAGGAGCGAGGGCCGGGCGCCCGTCAAGCAGGTCCTGCCGGCGCAGTCCAGGACCGCGGTTTCCAGCAAGACGCTCACGCCTCTCTCCACGGCCTCCGCCACGAGCGTGCCGGAGATGCCCTACGCCCAGCCGGTCCCCTTCCCGCAGACCCAGCCCGCCGTCGTGGTCGGGAAGATCCTGTTCACCGACCACGCCGGGAAGGATCACGGCTGTAGCGGGTCGTCCATCGTCACCGCCAACAAGAACACCGTGTGGACCGCCGGGCACTGCATCCACCCCGGCGACGGAAGTGGCGCGGAAGGCTTCTACCAGAAAATCTCGTTCATCCCCGGCTTCAAGAAGAACGAACTGGCCCCCGAGGGCTACGACGCCCCGTGGGGCAAGTGGGCCGCCAAGGCGAAGGTCGCACCCACCTCGTGGACTGCTGACGGAGACGTGCTCTGGGCCGACATGGCGGCCTTCACCGTCACCGCGCCGCCCGAGTACACGAACCTGACCGACACGGTGGGCGCGCTGGGCTACAACTTCGGTTCCGGCCCCGACTGGTCGGACATCATCGACTCCGGCTTCCCGGGCGAGGGCTACCAGCGCACCGACATGGACGGCTTCACGCAGTTCTACTGCACGGGCAACGCCGAGGACGCCAACCCGTACTTCTTCGTGGATGAGCGGCTGAAGTTCGACTGCGACATGGGCCACGGTGCTTCGGGTGGTCCGATGGCCACTCCGGAGGGTCAGATCGTCGGCACCAACTCGCACGGTGAGGGCGACGACCCGAACACCACGACGGTGCCGATCCTGTACAGCTCGGCGCACCAGGACAACGCGATCCAGGTGATCAACAAGATCGGCACGCTCAGCTAGCAGCAGGGCGCAGACAAGCGGGCCCCAGCCGGATACGGCTGGGGCCCGCTTCTTTATGGCCACCAGTTCGGGCTGTTGTGGAAGCCGGGGTCGTAGTCCGGGTTGGGGAGGAGCGGGCCTGCGTTGTCCACTTCCTGGATGATGTACTGGGCGCGGATCTGCTCCGTCGACAGCTTCTCCCAGCCCTCGGGGAGCTTGAGGCCTGCCTCAGCACGCGACTTCTCCCACTCCGCGACCAGGGCCTGCCGTGTGCGGGGGATCTGGTCAGCCGGCGGCTGGCTGGCGACCGTCACTCCCCCCGACGATGGTCCGGCCATCCCGGCAACCGTCGATGCGGTCCCTACGCCTATCAGGAAGGCTGATGCTATGGGCACCCATGTCTTACGCCCCATCCCGTTTCCCTTCGTGCTGATCTGGTTGTGACGCTGGAGCGTACCGGTATCGGTCAGCTGGCTTTCGAGCACGTCAGCGTCGCGAGGAAGTCGGCGACCGACCCCGCGCACCCGTGCCGATGTGGCACCCGGACGGTCCTGCGATGAGCCGCACCCCTTCGCCGCGGCCCGGCATGGGAGGTCGTCGCCCTGGTGGTCGCCGCTGTCGGCCTCATAGCCGTCCTGGTCGTGGCGGCCCGTTGAAGACTCAGCTCCGCCTTCACGTCCGTCACGCCACCACGCTGTTGCGCGCCCTGCTCGTCCTGACGAACCTCGAAGTCACCCGCTGACAGACGATCTTGAGCTCGGACAACTGCCCATGACCAGCACGAGGACACCATCACCGACCCACACCAGCCCCATGACCAGCAACTTCAAGATGGTGGATCTTCATTGGGGGTTCCAGTCGGTTGCCAGGAGGCCATAGACGACTTCATCACGTTGGCCTGGTCATTGCTCGCAGGAAATCTCAGCCAGCCATTCCGGGGTGTAGCACTCAGCGAACGACCACTTCTGGTCCGAGTAGCGGTCGTCCGTGCTGTCGGTGTACACCTCAAGCCTGGCTTGCGGCGTCAAGCGGTAGTACTCGCGAATCGGGTCACCCTCCACAGTGGGATAAGTCACCTTCAGTTCTGCGCTCTCGCCACTCTTCAGGGCTCGCCGCAGGCAGGCGATTTCCCGCACCGCCTGCTTCTGCATCTCCTCACCCTGAGCCAAGCTCGCCTCGCCACAACTCGAAAACTCAGTTCTAGACTCCCAGCGGTCCTTGACCGGATCGTCCAGCATGCCGCAACCTCCAGCCAGCAAGGACGTGGCCGCTACCGCGACGAGCCGCGCGCGGACCGAAACAGCCGCCACACAGCGACGACGGGCCCTGCTCTCACCTGTCGTCCGCGCCAGGTCCGCTGGCCTCACCCGTCGCAATTGGTCCGGCACGTCGTCGTCGGCGTACACGGGCAGACCCGTCTTCGCTCCCAAAGCCCCTCCCCAAACCCAATGCTTGATCGCGGCCGCACCATACCCGCAGCTCCGACATGAGATGCACCGATGCCGCCTCTCCGGGCCGTCCCTGGGCCGTCCGAGGCCGCTCGACAGCGCCCGACGGCAACCAATGACGACCTCTCAGATACACGAGGGCAGCGCCGAGATCAGCAAAAACCCAGCTCCCCAAGATCTCCGACAAGACCCAGGGCAAGAAGACAGGTCTTGACTGGTCCATTGAGACTTTGCCGACCTCTGAGATCGGCACCGGCCACGGTTTGGCCGTTCGCCCAGGTCAGCGCCCGACCGAGCCGCAAATGATCGCAGCTTCCCCAGCTGACGTCCTCTCGTGCGGGTCAGAGACGAGCGTCCCAGCCACCGCGCGTTTCGGTCTGCCGCTTCGTCCGGGCTGCGGCGCTGGGGCGCCGGTCCCGGCCGAGCGGCAGACCGACAGCGGAGGAGGCATGGCACGCAGCAAGTGGCCCCGCACATCGATCGCCGGGGGCACGACGATGTACGGGGCCCGCCGACCGTTCGCGGGAGCATGCTCGAACCGCAACCGGCCGGAGTCTGTCAGGTGAAGTGATCAGGCAGTCGCCGGCTCTTCCGTCAACGCATCGGTGGCCATCGCCGTCTCCGCCGCGAGACCCGACACGATCAGTTCGGCCAGCATCAGTGCTGCCTCCGGCCGGATGGTCCCGAGGCGTACCAAGCCGTCGCCCGAGACATTCACGTCGGCCGTGAGGCCAGGGAAGTCCGACTCCAAGCCCAGGGCGGTCAGTTGTGCGGCCAGCGCTCCGGCGCTGCGTCGAGCCTGCGCCCAACCGCGGACGTACGGAACGCCGGGCATCAGGTTCTCGGCGCGCTTGGCGACGACTCCTCGCCGGTCGGTCATGACCTCAATCCTCTCCTGCACGATGTTCGGTACTGGCCTCGCCGCTCTCCTCAAGACGCTGCAACCCCGAAGCCAGCGCCAGCCGCAGCAGCTCCGCCAGTCGCTCGGCGGTGGCCGGCGACACGCGCCCGAGTTCGACCAAGCCGTGTCCGAAGGCGTTCAAGTCGGCTCGCAGGTAGGGGAAATCCTTCTCCATCCCTGCGCGGATCAGGGCATCCCGCAGGGCAGTCGTGGCGTTGCGCGCGGCGTACCAGCCGTCGCTGTCCAAGGGCGACCAGGTAGCAGCATCGTGCCGGTCGGTGGCGTCATCCCGCATCGGTCGCCGTCCCCTCGATTGCGGACAGAGCGAGGGCAGCCGCAGACGGGTAGCGCTTGCCGTACCGGTCCACACGGGCGAGCAACTCTGCAGAGGCTACGAGCATGGTCGCCAAGGCCACCGGCCGGAGCGGGTTCGCCATCGGGCGCCGAGTCGGCGCGCGGAGCCACTCGTAACGGTCGCCGGACATGGGCATGGGCCCCGGGACGACGACCACCGAATCGCGGCTCAGGTAGCGGTACGCGGGTGGTGCTCCCTCCTCCTGCGCAAGGTAGTGGACGAAGGTCTCCTGGCTCTTCGAGCCCAGGAAGAAGCCCACGCGTCGGGCCTTGTGGTCGAGCACCGTTGGCCCGAAGGGCAGCCCACGGCACAGCAGTTGATCGAAGGTCTCGATCCCGGTGCGCTGGTCGACCGTCACCACGTCGAAGAGGCGGCCAGTCGGCAGCATGTACGGCGCGCGGGGGTCGTCCGCCCAGGTGGCCCGGCACGCCGCCGGATCGTCGGCCGCCGCAGAGAGCCATTCGACGCCCCTCCTGGTCATCCTCTGCACGTCATCTCACCTCAGTCAGACTCAGTTGCGGCTGCGATGCCGCCCTGTGTCCAGACTCGGGCTCACCACCCTGGCCAGGGCAGATGACGAGAGCTGACGGGGGATGACGCGTCACGCGTGCGCGCGTCATCCCCCGTCACGTGCCAACCGCCCCCGATCTCCGGTTACTTGCAGCGCTCAGCGATGAACAGCGCGTACATTCGGTCGTAAGGTCAAAGAGTCGCGCGTCCCAGAAGTCGCATCTGTGCACCGGTGGGGAGGGAACGGTCACGTCTTCGATGGAGCCGACCAGCGTTCGCTTACGGCAAGCCCGTGTGGGCCGAGGCTGGAGTCAGCCGCGGTTGGTGCGCGAGCTGCGTCAGGCTGCGATGCACCGTGGCCCCCAACTCCCGACGGACGCAAGCGTGAAACGTCGAATCGCCAGCTGGGAGAACGGGCACAGCACACCGGACGACTTCTACGGTCCGTTGCTGTGCGAGGTGTACGACCTCAGCGCCGCCGAGCTCGGGCTGAACCACGAAGGCGAGCGGGACACGGGGCTCTTGGACGCCGGCTATCCAGCGAGCCCCGAGGGCGCCATCGAAGCAGTTGGCCAGCTGTGGCGCGCAGATCTCAACCGGTACGAGCCCCTGCTCCAGGCCGAGCCGTCCGAACCCGCGTGGAACGAAGCTTCACTCCGGTGGCTGGTGGCGCCCGAGCCGGCCGTTCCCCGGCAGCATCGGGACGGGATGCGCGTCGGTCTTGGAGATGTGGCCGCCATCAAGACCACCGCGGACATGTTCGCCGAGTTGGACGACCGTTTCGGTGGCGACCATGCTCGGCACGCGGCCATCCAGTACCTCAGTACCGAGGTGACACCGCTCCTGCGCGGCCAGTACACCGAGCAGGTCGGCCGGACCCTGTTCTCCACCGTGGCGGAAGCAACGCTTCTGGCCGGTTGGATGTCCTACGACGCCTGCCGCCACGGCCTTGCACAGCGGTACTTCCTCCAGGCTCTCCGGTTGGCCCAGGACGCCAATGACCGTCGGCTCGCCGGCAGCATCCTGTCCGCCATGAGCCATCAGGCGACGTTCCTCGGTCACTACACGCAGGCCGCGACGCTTGCCCGCGCGGCTCTCATGGGCATCTCTCCCGTGGCCACGCCGACGCTGCGTGCCCAGTTCCACGCCATGGAGGCCCGCGCGCTTGCCCGAACCGGCGACGTACGAGCCTGCGAAGCCGCCTTGAGCGCGGCCACGAAGGCGCTGGAAGGCCGAAACCACGACGACGAGCCGGAGTGGACCACCTACTTCGACGAAGCTGAACTTGCCGCCGAGGCCGCCCACTGCTTCCGCGACGTCAACAGTGCCCGCCAGGCCGTCACCCACGCCGAGAACGCCATGAGTGGCAGCCACGTTCGGAGCGACTTCTTCGCGACCATGGTTCTGGCCGACGCCCACTTGCGCACCGGCGACGTCGAGGAGGCCTGCCGCGTGGCACTCGATGCGCTCGACCTGGGAGAGCAACTGAAGTCGGCGCGATGTGTCAGCTACCTTGCCGAGTTCCGACAGAACCTCGCAGCGATCGGCAACACCACGGACGTACAGTCCTTTACCGAGCAGGCCAGAGAGCACAGGCTGTGGATCGCTTCCGGCGATCACATCAGGGCCTGAAACCCAGTCACCGTGCGTTCAGAACGGACCCCACTCCTCTCGGCCCTCCCCCGTACGGAGGGACCGCACCCGCCGAGCGAATTCGGCGGCAGACCGCTCGCTGGTCGTGACCTGGTGGCCGAGCCACGCAACCATCATCAACTCACGCAGGTCCGCAAGCGTTTCATACCCGGGCCAGTTCATCAGGTCGAAGCCGTACCGGTGAACGAACTCCGCGTACTCCGCCTTTGTGTGCCAGCCGTACCTGTCGTAGAAGATCGCCGTCTGGATCAGGTCCCACTCGCGTGGGGCGAGGGCGAAGCCGTCCAGGTCGATGAGCACAGCGTGCCCGTCCCGATGGCGGAGGACGTTCCCGATGCTGGCGTCACCGTGGATCATGCCGAAGGGAAGGACGAAGTCCAGCCGGTCATAGTCCTTGGCGACGCTCGCCGCTCGCTCTTCCAGGAACGTCCGGTCCTCACCCGAGATGCCGTCCAGCCCTTCGAGGGACGCCGTCAGCTTGGCGAGCGGGTCGAAATACGGCAGGCCCAGGGATGCAGGTTCCTCAAGCCAGTGCAAGCGCCGTAGGAGATCGGCCAGCTCGCCGACCGTCGCGTACTCCTCGTTCTCCTGGACGCTCTCCCAGAAGGTGACCACCAGGCCGCCGACAACGAGCGGTTGGGTGATTGACGCCGGCACGCGCATGGCCGGGAAATCCTGCGTTTCAAGCCACCGGGCCACGCCCACGGCCCGTTCCATCTCCGCGAGAACCGACGGATCACGCGCGATGCGGACGATGACGGGTAACGACGTCAGGCGGTAGACCGCGTTCGACCCGAGCCGCAGCAACTCGGCGCCGCGGGAGTCGAGTCCGACCGTCGCGCATGCCTCCCGGAGGACGGGCTCCAGGCCCTCCGCCGTGAACTCCGCGCCGCCGTCAGATGCCCCGCTGCTGCCCGAGATCATGCTTCGACCATACGGGCCGGACCGACCGCCCGACAGGCCACCCACGTAATAGGGACGTAATGACCTTGGTCAGCAGGGACCGTGCCCGCGCCTACCGCGCAGGTCAGCGCTCCTAAAGAGCAACGGTCTCTGATGGGCTCCGGAGCCGTGTGCGCAGGTTCGAATCCTGCCGGGGGCACTCGCCGGTCAGCCAGCAAGAATCAAGCTCTGACCAGGGAGAATGCCGACATGAGAGAGCGGGAAGCAGTCTCACTGACTCCCGCTCTTTCTCGTTGCCTCTCAGCGTTCGCGACACACCTCCGACACACTCCTCAGACCGTGTCGACCCCGTGCTCCTATTCGCGATCCCAGGTCAAGCTGTCCGGTTAGGGCGATGACCTGCGAGGAAACCTCGGACAGTCAGCCCAAGGGCTGTCCGGGGTGTCCGGTCACAGACGGGCTGTACCACCCACGCGTGGTACAGCCCGTCGGCGAAGCCGACCTCTCTATGGACGTAGGAGCGAAGGCGACTTCCGATCTGATCTGCCTCTCCCTGCGCCCCTCGCTGATGAGCGATCTCTGAAGAGTCGCCGCTGGGCTGGCTCAAGCTTCCGCCCAAGTTTGCAGCACGGCCTCCCGCACGCGCGGCTTCGGTGTGCCCTCCAGGCCGTGCTCACGACCCCACGCCTCGAGGGCCCGCGGGTCCGCGGTTCCCGCCACGAAGCGGGCGAGCAGGTCCTTAGAGAGCGCTGCCTCCTTGGCGCCGTATCCCCCGGCCGCCGCCGAGTACACCGTCACCGCCTCCGGCCCGCACTCCGTCTCCAGCCGCAGCGTCATCTCGGTCGGCCCCTCGCCGAGGAAGGCACCGACCGCGGCCGAGATCACCGACCCGAGGAACTTCGACGCACGGCCCGACGGGCTCTCAGTGGGCACGTCCTCGACGACCGCGGACCGCAGTCCTTCCCACGTCCACGTCCGGGAGCCGTCGGGGTCCACGGCTTCCAGCCCGTCGGCGGTCAACCGGACGCAGCCCCCGACGGCGGTCGGCGGCGACCCCACATATACCGCGTCCGGAGTGACCCAGAACAGTCCGACCATCGCCACAACCGCTCCCACTCTCGTCTCGCCGGCACGGACCCCGCGAGCCCCGCCCGCCACCCGTACCGCCCGACCGGAACGGAACAACGCCGCAGACACGCCGAGGGGCCGTACAGGGGACGGTGTTGCTGCCCGCGGGGAGGAGCCCCACCAGCAGCGCACTCCGGCCGCTGGAGCAATACCACTATGGGATCACGCAGCCCCTTCGTCCGCACGCTCGCTGCCACCACGCCCGACCTGGCCCTCGCCACCGGCACAACCACGGCGTCCCACCGAGACCCCGCCCCGGCCGCCGAATCCAACGTGACCGAGCTGACGAAGGCCACCGCCTGGTCCCAGGAGTGCCAACATCGCGACACACCTCCGACACACTCTGTGTCGCCGGGCGCCCCCTGTCTGGCTCCGTCGCAGGTCAGAGGGGGTACAGGGGTGCAATCAGACAATCTCTCCGGAGCCGTGCGCCTGGAACCACTAATCGGTGGTCCCAGGGTCGGTGTGTGCGGATACTTCGGCATGAGCAGATTCGCAGAGGTCATCGTGCTGGCGCTGGATGCACAGGACGTCATGGAGCCGCTGACGCGAGATGATGAGACGCGCACCTGGCGGGGCCGGTTCGAGCCGATCCAAAGCCAGTGGGTCGGCTCTTTCGGCATCGGATGGGCCACGGAGTTTGAGCGGATGCGGTCGCGGACCGGGCTGCTACGGCATCTGGAGTCGCTTGCCTGGCCTCGCCCAGAGAGCGTGCAAGTTCTGATCCACGACCAGGACGATGACTGCTTCGGCCTGTGGATGATCCATGACGGCAGGCTGGTAGAGATCCCTCTCCCGCGCACTGAGCGGTTCCATTTGCCTGCTCCGCAGAACGATGACTACCCGCCGGACCCCGGGTACCTGTTGCGGACGGACCAGGGACGCTCTCTGCCTGAGCAAACGCCGAGCGGGCTTCGGGATCCACGGCCGACCTGGTAGCAGCGAGTTCCCAGGTCAGCGATCATGGAAGCCGCCAGACGGCTGAGTGTCTAACTGCGCTACAACGGCCACATACACGGCCGGACGACCACGGACGCTCACGGACTGTTCGAGCAGGTCGGCGAGCGGATGACCTCAGGTCACCCAGATTCCCAGATTGCTTCGGGACGAAGCGGCCTAGTGTCTCGTGATCCTGTTTGTGTCAGTTCGCATTGTTGTTGACGAGTTTCTTCACGTTGGTCTGGACGAGTCGGACCTTGGCGAGAACCTCGTCGGCGGTCGCGGTCCAGGTGAAGGGTTTTGC
>NZ_JBQQCE010000310.1:0-11702 GCF_052245645.1 Streptomyces sp. KR55
TGTCCAACTACCACCTCAAGAGAGCCGAGCACCGGCACTGGCCCCAGCCGACCCGGACAGCCACCGACGCCGTCGTGATCCACACGCCAAGACCACCAGACCCGTAACGCAACGGCATTGGCCCTAGAACGACTGTCTTCCGTCGGTCACATTTCTCTGTCGCGATCCGTCAGGGCAGTGACAGCAACATGAAAGCCCGAAGGAGACGGCGATGGAAGCACGCTCGATCACGGCGGAGGTCCCCCTGGTTCCGCGGATGTCCGAGGACCCCGCGGAGCTCGTCCCCGAGCTGGCGGAGGTGTCGGCGGCGCTGTTCAAGGTCACCGGCAACGGTTCGGTACCGCGCTCCACGATCAGCCTGGTCCAGCTGCGCGCCGGTCAGATCGTCGGCAGCACCTACCTGACCATTCTGCACACGGGCTTCCTGCGCAAGGCCGGACAGTCGGAGGAGCGGATCACGTCGGTGGCGTCCTGGCAGGACTCGCCGTACTTCACTGGTGCCGAGCGTGCCGCGCTGGCACTGGTGGAAGCCGTGCTTCAGCCGTCCGCAGACGGCGAGAGGGTCTCCGACGAGCTGTATGCACAGGCAGCCGAGCACTACGAGGACAAGGCGCTCGCCACGCTGATGTTCGCGATCGGCCAGGTCAACTTCTTCATCCCCGTCGCGCTCATCGCCAAGCCGGTGCCCGGCCGGTCGTTCACCGACCCGTGGAAGTGAGGCCACCCGGGTCGGGGGTGCGTCCGGCTGGGGCCGCTGTAGGTCAGGCCTCGCGCGGGGCGATGAAGCCCCTCACTGGCCTCTGATCCTGCGGATTACGGGAGTCTGGCTCCTGCGCGCGCTTCCACGCCGCCACCAGCTCCGCATACCGCGGGTCGATCCACTCAGCCATGCGACACCTCCAGCCGTCAGCCTAGGGGCAGTCGGCCGCCCCGGGCATGGAGCGGCCCCGGCCGGGTCGGCGTCCGGCCGGGGCCTGGTCCCGCCCGCCCCAATGAGCTCACGGGGTACGGGGTGGGCGGGGGTCTACGCCTTCCACTCGATTCCCGAGACGGCCGTCGGTGAGGTTCGGCCCGTGTAGTAGTCGACGTGCCGCTGGTCGCTGTGCGGCGGCCTGGTGCAGTGTGCGTACCTGTCGGGATGCTCCATCCAGCAGTAGCCAGCCGCGCGGCCGGCGGACTGCGCAGCGCGAGCGGCGCGGTTACTGGGATCGCTGCTCTGGGCCATCAGCTCTTTCCTGTCGGGTTGCGTGGGGGCGGGGCGATGGCGCAGTCGGGGCAGGCGTACACCTCGATGTCGAGGACGTGGGCGCCGTCCCGACCGCGGGAGACTCCGGCGGACACGGCGCCGGTCACGTCCACAAGGCTCTTGCCGCACCAGCAGCAGGCCCAGCCGGAGTACTGGGCGCGAGTCAGGTCGAGGGCGGACGGAAGCGCGGTCACGGCCGGTCGGCGAGTGGCACCAGGTGGTGGGCTTCGCGGCAGGGGCCGCAGGCAAACAGGTTCCCGAACGTCCCGGGGCCGGAGCCCTGCTCGACGGCCCGGATGAGGCGGACGCCATGGGCGAACTTCTTGTGCCAGGCGCAATACCCATAGTTGGTGGGGGTGTTCGCGGTGCCCGCGATCTGCGTAGTCTCGTGCATGTCGACGCTCCTCAGCGGCGTTGACCGTGCCCCGGGAGGCTCCGCCGCCTCGCCGGGGTTTCGTCGTATCCACCGACGCTAGGAACCGCGGCCTTGCAGTCGCCACAAACTTGCACCGGCTTGCACCGCACTTCTCTGGCGAGTGGCGATGGCTGCTTCGCGCCCTTGACGGAGTCCTCCGACGGGTCGACGTTGGTGCAAGTCCGTGTAAGGAGAAGGGTCTTGGAGGCCACTATGGCGCTACGGTTCATCGGCATCGACCCCGACACCGACGAGAAGAACTGCCCGCGGGTATGGGTCGACGAAGACAAGCAGGAGTTCGTCTTCCAGGGCTGGAAGGCGGACCAAACACTGGAAGACGAGGTGCGGTCCACCGGCCCGCTCCCCGACTACGAGGCCGTGGTGCGGATCCCCGCACGCATGGTGCACATCCTCAAGGAGGCCTGCGATGCCGTTGAGCATCCCGCCGTCGTTCGATGAGCAGCTCGCCGCCGCACAGCGGTCGGCTGTCCACCTGGAGATGCGGGACGCCTACTACAGCAACCCTCGCTTCGAGGCCTGGCTGAAGGGCGAGCGGGTCGACTGGGACGACCGCGCTTCCTGGTGGCGGCCCTTCCACCAGGACATCGCGGACGCTGTCGCCCGCGGCGTCCAGGTGCGGCGGGCCCGGGTCGTGTCCGAGCCGGTCACCGACTACATCCGCTGGGAGCACTACCAGACCCGCGCCAACGTGGAGGCCGGCGAGCAAGTGCGGTGGCTGCCCCGCCGCCACACCGCCGACCTCCTGATGCCCGGATGCGACTTCTGGATCTTCGACGACCGGGTGATCCGCGTGCACGACTTCTCCGGCTCCGGCGACTGGCTCGGCGAGGAGTTCTACGACGACCCCACCCTGGTCGAACTGAACAGCGCCGCCTTCGAACGCGTCTGGGACCGGGCCATCCCGCACGACCAGTACGAGATCCGATAGACCGACCGCGACAGAACGACCATGCCACCCACATCCCCGTCGTCCAGCGTGCAGGCCGCGCGTGCCGCGCTCGCCGCGCGGCTCCGCGAGATCAGGCTGGACGCGAGGATCACCAAGCGGGAGCTCGCCGCCCGGTGCGGGTGGAGCGAGGCGAAGTCGTCGCGGATCGAGAACGCCCGCACCGCGCCCTCCGACGACGACCTTCGCGCCTGGTGCCGCGCCTGCGGCGCCGACGACCAGGCGGCCGCCGTGGTCGCCGCGAACCGGCAGGCCGACTCCATGTACGTGCAGTGGAAGCGGCTCCAGCGCACCGGACTCAAGCAGCTCCAGACGGCCAACCTGCCCCTGTTCGAGCGGACCCGCCACTTCAAGGTCTACTGCTCCAACGTGGTCCCCGGCTTCCTGCAGACACCCGGGTACGCCACCGCGCTGCTCCAGGCCATCGCCACGTTCCGCGGCCTGCCCGACGACGTTGCCGACGCCGTCACCGCGCGCATGGAGCGCTCACGGATCCTGCGGAAGAACGGCCGGACATTCGCGATCCTGCTGGAGGAGACCGTGCTCCGCTACCGCCTCGGCGACGCCAGCGTGATGGCCGGCCAACTGGGGTCGCTGCTCTCGGCGATGGACCTGCCGTCGGTGTCGCTGGGCATCATCCCGGCCGCCGCCGAACGCAGCATGTGGGCGATCGAGTCGTTCACAGTCTTCGACGACCAAAGGGTGGATCACGAGCCGTTGTCGGCCTCGGTGAAGATCACGGCTCCGGATGAAGTGGACCAGTACCTGAGGGCGTTCGGCGCGCTGCACCAGCAGGCCGTGTACGGCGCGGACGCGCGTGCCCTGATCCTGATGGCCATCGAGGCACTGCACTGACCCCGGGCACGACGAAACGCCCCTGCGTTGCCGTGCGGGCAAGGCGAACCTGCTGGGCGAGCGGAAGACTCACGCCGACCGCCTGCATCCGGCCGCCCCTCGGGCGGCCCAAGACAAAGGCCTGCATCGTCGGCGTCGTCCCGGTCACCCCGCCGCGACGACCCCGAAACGGTCATCGAACACGTAATCGTCCGGATCCGGGACGGCCAGCCACGCGCAGCGGGGTGCCAGCGACGTACTCGGCCAGCGCCTCGCGGAGCTGACCCACCGTCCAGACCTGCGCCGCCTCGTGCTCCTCAGTCATAAACGGATCCTTTTACGCAGGGACGGCGGGCGGATCCGCCCGAAGCGACAAGGCTCTGACCGGCACAGGTTTCAGAAATCAGAAGCGACCTAGGTGAGCCGGTAGACGTTGTAGACGCCCTCGATGCCGCGGACGGCCTCCAATACGGGTCCCAGCTGCTCGGGATTGCCCATCTCGAAGGTGAAGCGGCAGGTCGCGACGAGGTCGCGGGAGGTCTGGACAGTTGCCGAGAGGACGTTGACGTGCTGGTCGGACAGGACGCGGGTGACATCCGAGAGGAGCTCGCTGCGGTCCAGGGCCTCGACCTGGATGGTGGCCTCGAGGACTGAGGACTCGGTGGACACACACTCCGCCCCGACGATGCGCTCGGGCTGCTGCTCCCGCGTGGTGCTACCGGTGCCCTGTTCGCTTGTCTCGTGGCGGCGTTCCTCGGAGAACCAGGCGCGGATCTTGTTGCTGGCGCGCGGCGACTTCACGAAGCCGAGCCAGTCCCGGGAGGGGCCGGCGCCGGCCGCCTTGGAGGTGAAGACCTCCACCAGGTCGCCGTTGTCCAGGGTGGACTCCAGCGGGACGAGACGGCCGTTGACCCGCGCCCCTATCGTCCGGTGGCCGACCTCCGTGTGGACCGCGTACGCGAAGTCCACCGGAGTGGCGCCGACCGGGAGCGCGATGACGTCGCCCTTGGGGGTGAAGACGAAGACCTCGTTGCGGGAGAGGTCGAAACGCAGGGACTCCAGGAACTCGCCCGGGTCCACGGTCTCCTTCTGCCAGTCGAGGAGCTGCCGCAGCCACGCCATGTCGTTGATGCCGCCCGCGTCCTTGCCGGACTTTCCGGACGGCGACTTGGGCGCGTCGGTACGAATCTTGGAGGCGCCGGCGACGGCCTCCTGCTTGTACTTCCAGTGCGCGGCGATGCCGTACTCGGCGCGGCGGTGCATGTCGAACGTACGGATCTGGAGTTCGACCGGCTTACCGTTGGGCCCGATGACCGTCGTGTGCAGCGACTGGTACATGTTGGACTTGGGCATCGCGATGTAGTCCTTGAACCGCCCCGGAACCGGCTCCCACCGATTGTGGATGGTTCCCAGCGCCGCATAGCAGTCGCGGACAGTGTCCACGAAGACACGGATGCCCACCAGGTCATAGATCACCGTGAAGCCCCGGCGGTGGATGAGCATCTCCTGGTAGAGGCTGTAGTAGTGCTTAGGGAGGCCGGTCACGGTCGCCTTGATCCGGGCCGCCCGCAGGTCCTGCTGGACCTCGTCGGTCACCATGGACAGATACTCGTCGCGCTTGGGCGCCCGCTCGGCGGCCAGGCGGACCATCTCGTCGTACATCTTGGGGTAGAGGATCGCGAAGGCGAGGTCCTCCAGTTCCCACTTGATGGTGTTCATGCCCAGGCGGTGGGCGAGCGGCGCGTAGATCTCCAGGGTCTCGCGCGCCTTCTTCTCCTGCTTCTCGCGCTTGAGGTAACGCATGGTGCGCATGTTGTGCAGGCGGTCGGCGAGCTTGATGACCAAGACCCGCGGGTCCTTCGCCATCGCTACGACCATCTTGCGCACGGTCTCGGCCTGCGCGGCCTCGCCGAACTTGACCTTGTCCAGCTTGGTGACGCCGTCGACGAGCAGGGCGACCGAGTCGCCCAAGTCGCGGCGCAGATCGTCGAGGCCGTACTCGGTATCCTCGACCGTGTCGTGCAACAGGCCCGCCATGAGCGTGGCCGGATCCATGCCCAGCTCGGCGAGGATGATGGTGACGGCGAGCGGGTGCGTGATGTACGGATCGCCGCTCTTGCGCTTCTGGCCGCGGTGCCAGCGCTCGGCGACCTGGTAGGCGGTCTCGATCTGCCGGAGCGTGGCCGTCT
This sequence comes from Streptomyces sp. KR55, assembly GCF_052245645.1. NCBI lineage: Bacteria > Bacillati > Actinomycetota > Actinomycetes > Kitasatosporales > Streptomycetaceae > Streptomyces > Streptomyces sp. KR55. Next base: position 5,652 of record NZ_JBQQCE010000310.1, read on the forward strand.
CGATCTTCGGATCGTTGCTGCGCACTATCCGCAGCAACGGCTCCAGCACCGGGTTGTACGGGTTGGAACGCTGGACGCCGAGGCGGGCGAGGCGGGCGCGGTTGGAGGAGCCGGAACGGGCGGGCTGGCCGGTGTCCGGATGGAGCACGGACGCGGGTCCGAGAAGACCGGTTACTTCCTCTGGCCCCTCCTCGACGCGGGAGCCTCGCAGACCTTCGCGGACAGCCTTGGCAGCCCTCTTATGAGAGGAAGCCAGGAGCTTGTCAAGCGGATCGGCAGAGCTCTGCGCATCAGCGGAGTCCTGCGGCACCGGAGGATGCGACGGTGCGGCGGGGTTCATGACCACTGGTGAGGAGGTGTCCGGCTCTTCTGCCCGTGCTTCGAACCTGGGCATCAGTCCTCGCCTCCCAACCCGCCTAGTTCTTCTCGCAGACGCGACCGTGCCTCCGACAGGCTTACACGAACGGCTCCCGGTTTCACGCCCAAAAGTTCTGCGATCTCTTTCGGTTGGTACCCGTCGATGCTCCAGGCCATGACCTCGCGCTGACGCGGTGGCAGCCGGCGGATGGCTTCGAACACGAGTCGTTCCTGATCAGCGAATTCGATCGAGCCGATCAGCATGTCCTGCGGGGCTGGCAGGTCCTCCGATGGGGCATCGGCTATCTCCCATCGAACTCCAGCAACGGACTTGAAGTAGGCATTCCTGATCGACACACGCACGTAACCGTCCAGTTTGTTGATCTGGTCCCTACGCACGAACGCCTCGGCGGTCGCGTCCTGGACCAGGTCTTCAGCCTGTTGCTGTCCCGCCCCCAGAGTGATGGCGAAAAGGACCAGATTCGGCCAATCGCCCTGGTACCACGTTGCAAAGCGCACCTTCCCGTCGTCCTGTGGACTGCGGCGAGAAGGGGATGCCATAGGTGTGTCTCCGAGTTGGGGTGACCGTTAGAGAGAGCCATCGTCCACCGGGTCGGCCGAGCCGTCGGGAGGTTCGATGGAACCGACGGGTTCAACCGGGCCGACCTGGATCCGCACACCGGTGCAATCGTCGATGTACACACTGCCTGCGGGCAGTTCTCTGCTGACCTTGAGCACCCTTCCGTGCCGGTAGCGCTCACGGAGCCAGGTCGTGAGCAGCGTCAACCCACATGCGGTCAGTCCGGCCACGATGCTGAAGGATGTCACGGCTCGTCTCCTTCCAACCAAGTCGGCAGCGGCCCCAACCCCAGGCTCTACGCCTGGTGTTCAGCCCATCTGCCTTCTAGGAGTCGATCGCCGCCCGAAACGTTAGGAGGGCCGTAGGTCCTCATCTTGCTCTTGAGGTCTGTGCACTCATAGGGCTGCCATTCAGCTGCCCGTCCGACAGCGCCCAGCGGAACGGAAAACCGGATCACGATCACGCTTCATGACGCCGCGACCTGCGGAGAGAGGATGTGACACAGCTTCTGACGCCACTTCGCCCAGCCCGAGGCAAGGCCGGCAGCGTACGGTGCGTCGGTCCGCTTGCCCACGAGGCCTTCCACACCCGCGAGCGCTCCCACCCACTTGAGGGCTTGCCCACGGTCCTCGGCAGCCGGCACCGCGCGCAGGGTGGCCGGGCCGCCCTCGAGCAGACGCAGAAGCTCGGTACGGCGCTCGGCATACGGGCGAGACCGCCGGTCGGTGTCACCGACAGCGAGGACGTCGAAGAGGGAAGCGCACGAGTTCGTAAAATCCCGGATGCCTGTGAGCGGAAACCTGAACGCTTCTCAGCGGGTAGCTGCCTGTGGGGGGTAGAAGCTCCGACTTGGCAACAACCGGCATGGCGGTAGCTACTCTGCGAGCATGGATCAGGCATGGGTGGCAGTCATCGGGACGGCTGTGGGGTCGGTTGGCGCGACCGGGGCTGCCTTTGTCGCTGCTTGGGCAGGGCGCCGACAGACTTCCATCCAGGCAGCGAGTCAACAGGAGCAGTGGCGACGCCAATTGAGGCGTGATACGTACGGCGCTCTGCTGAGTGCTGGGGCGGAGGCCCGAGACGAACTCGGGTCCCTTTTCACCGCCCTGGAGCGCCAGCATTCGACGATGGACCAAGATCAATTAGCGACGCGTCTGGAAGAGACTAAACACCTCGTCAACACCGTACGGCTCGCCACCGCCACGGTCTTCGTCGAGGGCCCGCCCTCCATCCTTGAACCCGCGAAACGTGTCGAAGACGGACTGATTCTTTTCCACACGGCAATGACGGCAGTTGCTACGAGGCCTGCAGGCACAAGCGATGAGAGCATCGCTGCGTACCACGCCATTTGCCGAGAGGAACGGGTTGGTGTTCGAACGGCGCTGATGGATTTCGCTTCGGCTGCGAGGAGTGTCCTGGACGGCGATTCAAGTCAGACGCCACCCCCCGAGCACGCACCGGCACGAGAGTCTACCGAAGAGCTGTCCTGGCTCATTGACGGGGTGGCCAACGCACTCGGGGCACCACGAACCGACATCAATGCGGACACGACACTTTCGGCGAATGGGCTGGACTCCCTATCGGCCGTGGAGTTGGTGCACTTCCTTCGCCGAGAACACGGGCTCGTCCTCGAGGGGAGCTGGTTCTTCGGGATGTGGGATCAGACCCTGCGGCAGGTTTCGGGCCATCTGGCGGCACTCCGGGCTGGCGATAACTGAGGGGTAGGCGAACAGCGGGTATCGGTGGGCTGGACCCTTCGCATGGCCAGCGCCAAGCAGGACGAGCGGACCGCCTTCTGGGACACCTACGGCCAGCGTGACACTTCCTCGGCCGACGCCTGGCGCGCGCTCATCTACGAGGCGCGCCATCTGGGCGCGATCCGGCTGGAGCGGCACCGGCTGGGCAACGTGGATGGCGTTCGGGAGAGTTACGTCTCGCTGGGGAAGATCCTCAGCGCGTTGGTCTGATCGGGCCCGGAAGCAGCCGCATTCGTTTGCGCGAGTGCGTCGGCCCCGCCTACCTCCACAGCGTCCGCGCCGATGTCCCCGCGGCCAGAAGCGGTCAAGAATCGTATGCCCACGCCCGACCGGTCTGCCGGTACTGCCCCCCTGGTATGGGTTCTCGCACAGCTTCTCACACCCACGCGCAGCACACTATTATTAATGTTTCTGGTGCTGCGGGACGCCGGGGACATCAGGGCCGCCGAGAGCCTGCTGGCCGTCCTGGACTCCGGCGAGCGGGGCCCTTGGGTGCCCTCTCCCGGACAGCCGGGAATCCTCACCCGGGCTATGGACGTTCGGAACGCGCTGCCGCCTTCGGCATCCCGGCAGCACCCCGACTTCGACGCCGAGATCCGGGCGGCCCACGCCCGGAGCCGGCGCCCACGCACCACCTGAGCCCGTCCGTCCGGCCGCCGCAACGCCGGTCACCCGCTGCGCCCCATGCCGCCCAGGTCCCGAACAGGCGTCAGCCGCAACGAGGTTGAGCCATCGGAGATGGCTCCGACTATCCGTCGTTTTCGCAGGTCAGAGGGTATCTAGCCCCCACAGGAATTCAAACTATTATTTTATGCGCAGGGGGGTTGGTCCCCGCCAATTCGCCGATGAGGCAAGGAGAAGGAGAGCCACATGGCCACCGCCGTCTCGACCCCGACCGACAAGCCCGACGAACACGAGGAGGCCGTGCCGCAGATCGTCCAGCTCGACCCGGCGCTGCTGGTGCGCGACGAGTGCAACGCCCGTGAGCACGACACCGAGCCGGACGAGAAGCTCACCGCCTCCGTCAAGGAACTCGGCGTCGAGGAGACCATCAGCGCCCGGCCCCGGCCCGACGGCACCTACGGGGTCTCAAGGGCTGGCGGCGCGCCCAGGCGGCGCAGATCGCCAACGCCACCGCCGAGCAGGAGGGCCGCCCCGTGCGCCCGGTCAAGGCGTTCGTGCGTGAGGACCTGGTCGGCCGTGACGGCTGGACGCGGTTCCTGCCCCTGGTCGAGAACGACCACCGCAAGGGCATGAGCGAGCGGGACACCCTTCGAGCGCAGGAACTCGCCCTGATCGACATAAGCGACGTCGACCGGCGCACGGCCACCAAGGCCCTTGGTGTGAGCCGCCACGCGGCCAAGCAGGCCAAGACGGCGCAGAAGCTCAACGACGCCACCCTGCGCCGTACGGCGGCCGCAGGCATGGACCTGGAGCAGACCGCCCAGCTCGCCGAGGTCGAGAACGTGCGCGACGCGGAGAACCGGCTCATGAGGGCGCTCCAGCGCGACCAGGTCGAGGGCACCGGCGGGCGCGGCCACTGGGATCAGGAAATGGCCCTGCTGCGCTCCGAGCAAGCCGACACCGACGTCCGCGCCAAGGCCGAGGCGGAGCTGAAGAAGGCGGGCATCCCGCTGCTGGGCCGGGTGCCGTCCTACGAGAAAGACCCGTCCCTTCCCCTGACGGAGCTGACCACCGGTCTGGGCAACCCGCTCACCGAGGACAACCACAAGAACTGCCCCGGCCACAGCGCCCGGCTGGACGAGGAGCACCGGCCCGTGTGGCACTGCGCCGACCCGGCCGCGTACGGCCACAAGGTCCGGCCGCAGCCGAAGAAGCCCAAGACCGAACAGGACGAGCAGAAGGCCGAGGAGCGGGCCCGGATCGTGGCGTGCAACCGGGCCTGGAAGGCCGCCGCCGGGCCGAGGCAGGAGTTCGTCAAGCGGCTGGTGCGCGGAAAGACCCTGCCCGACGAGGCCCGGCTCTTCGCGCAGCGGATCATGCTGGATCTGCCCGCTTCTACGGCAAGTGGGCCGACAAGCAGCGCACGCAGACCGTGGCGCTGCTGCTCGGAGCCAAGGACCCCGAGAACGGCTCCTCCTCCGAGACCGCCGCCAGCTTCCCCAAGAACCGGCTGGCCAACGTGCTGTTCGCCCAGGTCGCCGCCGCGTTCGAGGACTCCGTCCGCGAGCCCAAGCAGTTCGACACCGCCAGGATGACGCACGTCTACCTGTGGGAGTCGCCCGACCGGCTCCAGGCCGCCTACCTGCTGCTCCTGGAATCCCTCGGCAAGGCCGACGACGGCAGCTACCAGCTCTCCGAGGTCAAGCAGCAGGCCGTCGCCAGCCACCGGCCCGACGCCGAGGCCTGACCTTCTGCCGCTGCCCCACCACCAAGCCCCGGCCGGGCACGCCCGGTGCCCGGCCGGTTGTCCACCCCTCCGCGCAGAGAGGCGAACCAGCATGCCCATCACCATCGACGAAGTCCGGGGCTTCATCCGGCAGTTGCCCGACGCCGCAGCCGTCGCGCAGGTCCAGGAGGCCGCCGCGCAGCGGCTCCGGGCCATCGACAAGGCCGCGTTCGCTCACATCCAGTCGGGGCGCCGGGCACGCATCACCCCCGCAGTGCGCTCGAAGCTGCTGCGCGGCCTGACGGGCACCGTGCAGGAACGCAACCGCACCGGCAGCCGTGCGGGCTTCCTTCTCGACGAGGAATCCACCCGGCAACTGCGCGCCCATCCCCGCAACAGCTACTACCACATCCCCGAGAACGTCCGGCGCTTCCCGATCCCCGGCAACGGCGTCCCGGTCTCCTGCCTGGAGCTGATCGAGGACTGACCCGCGTGCCTGCGTCGCGCCGACCGGCGCGACGCAGGCGTGAAGCCCCCTCTTCTGTCCGATCGGCTGCGCGATCCCGTCGCCCGGCCCGCACATGAAAGGCCGTCATGCCCGAGAACCAGCAATCGACGTCGTCCGATCCCAACGCCGACATCCCCGACCGTCCCCTCACGCTGGCCGTACTGCGCCAACTGGTCCGCAGCGACTGGCGCGGCCTGCCCGGCAGCACGCTGATCGTGCTGTCCCGCGACGTCGAGGGCAACGCCTTCTCACCGTTCGCGAGCTACAGCCGCTCCCGGTACGCGCCGACCTGCAACGACTTCGTCGGCGAGGTCTTCCCACTGCCGGAGGAGCTGAAGGAGGACAGGGAGCTGCGCAAACTGTTCGCCAACGTCCCTGCCAGCGCCGTCCCGGCCCTGGTCCTCTACCCGCTCGGCTGACCGGACCCGCGCGGGGCGGGACAGCCCGTCCGGCTGTCCCGCCCCCGTCTCACGAAAGCGACGTGTCACCCACCATGTCC
>NZ_JBQQCE010000311.1:0-11690 GCF_052245645.1 Streptomyces sp. KR55
CGCGATAGAGCGCGACAGCGTCCTTCCTGAACTCCTCCGGATACGGAGACTTGCGCCCCACCTGGACATCCCTCCCTGGACCATCAAGATCCATTGTCAGGGTGTCCACTCCAAAGGATCAGCCTCAGCCACGCTGAAAGAGCTCACTGGGTCGGCGGGAAGTTCGCGAACGCGGTGATGTCCGTTGCGGAGTTCAGCGGCATGGTGTTGGCCTGGGGGAAGTGCCGTTCCAGCTTGTCGGTGACCACGTTCAGTTGAGTGCGGACTGCTTCGGCCGTCGTCCGCACTGGTTCTGATGATCGGCTACTCGGTCCCCCGCTGCCCTGCGGCGGATCGGGAAGAGCCGTCTGGCCGACCGGCTCGCCAACCGCAGCGTGGCCTCGCCCCGGTTCACAAGGACTCCGGCCGGATGCACGCAGCGGTCTGATCGCACCACGGAACGTCAACTCAAGCCTTGACGCACCACATTGGGAATCGTCGGCTTGGCCTCTGCTGCCGGGATACAGGAATTATCGTTGGCGCTTACGCGATGTCGGAAGTGTTTTGCGATCCATGACGGGCCCTGCATCAACGCTTTGCTTGCCTTCAAACCTTAGAGAAGGCGCCTTGCGCACACTTGCACATCCGCGCCAAACCCGATGGAACATCTACGTCACGCGTACGTGTTGTTAGGGTCCTTGTTCATGACTCCTATCAGTGACCCCGCGTTTCAGGCCAAGGCTGACATTCAAGTGCGACAAGGCGATCTCGGCCGGAACGGCTGTGTAAGTACGATCGGGATGGCGCGCTGGCTGGAAGACGCCCGGCTACGAGTGCAACTGCCCCGGTTCGAACGACTCGTAGGCGCCGGTGAGTTCGACCCCTTCCAGATCGTGTTGGTCAGCCAAGGCGTCGAACTGCTGGCACCTGCCCACCGCGAGGGCACCAATACGCAGGTGCACACCGGTGTTCGGCGCATCGGGCGGTCATCATTCACTTTCGAGCATGAGGTGTTTGCCGACAACAAGCGCGTAGGATGCGGCGAAGCCACAGTCCTGCTACTCGGCACCGCAGGACCGCTGGCGCTTCCGGACGAGCTGATCGCGGACCTCACCGCCTTGGCCATGCCAGATTCGAGCAGGACGGTCGTGAACCGTCCGGATGCCGAGCGCCATGAGCGTGACCACTACGCGCATTTCACGCCGTTGCGTGCGCGGATAAGCGACGTCGACTCCAATCAGCATGTCAATTTCATCGCCCTGGCCACCTGGTACGACGAGGCTGTCGCAGCGTTTACGTCGGCGGCACTTGGCGTGGGCAAGGGAGATCTTTTGCCCGACCTGTCACCGTCGTCATATCGAATCAACTACGTCAGCGAAGTCACCTATCCTGGAGATTACGAGATCGGGATTCTCGTCGCCGCTTTCGATACCGATTCCGTGCACTATGAACTAGGAATCTTCCTCGACGGCACGTGCTTGGGTGTCGCCGATGCCGTCGGGACACGTGGTGAGCTGTCCGCCAGGTCGCTGGCTCCGGGTGGCCCCCGTTGAGAGAGCGTACTGAGTGGGCGTCTGGCCGTAGCGTTTCTTGAAGGCGCGGATGAAGTGGCTGCTGTCGGAGAATTGCCAGTGCGCGGCGAGTTCGGAGACAGTGGGACGGAGGGACGGGGCGGTGAGGGCGCGCCGGGCCTCTTCCAGCCGGCGGTGGCGGATGTAGGTGGCCACCGACTCTCCCACCAGGGTGAACGCTCGTTGGAGGGTACGCACGGAGACGTTGAGTTCACGTGCCAGCATCGCGGGGGACAGCTCGGGGTCGGTGAGACAACGGTCCGCCAGGACCTTTGCTGCCTGGGTGAGCGCGGGGCTCAGAAGGGGCTCAGCATCGTCGAACCGACCCGTCGCCACTGCCTTGGCCAGTTCTATGAGGGCGCTGTGAGCGGCGCGCACGCCGGCTGGACCGAGGTCAGCCCCGGTCGCATGGACCATGTTCGTGTGGGCCGTCAGCAGGCGCATCTCGGCCGAGTCCGCCGACTCGGTGATGCTCTTGTTTCTGAGCCGTGGTTCAAGCATCGAGGAGGGCAGCGTGAGAATCTTCACCGTGGTGTCCGGCGCTGTCCCGAAGTGCAACGGTGGCCCGTGTCTCAGGAGGAACTGCCCTGCCGACACGGTGTATTCGTCACTCTCGGGCGAGCCTCCCAAGGTCCATGCGCCGCGCCGCACCACGTACATCCGTACCTGATCTTCGTAACCGTACGGGGTGCCTGCCGTTCGGATGACGGACGCGCTGTCGAGATCGGTGATCGCCACGTCGCGCATCTTCGCCACGCGACTTCTGACACGGAAATCACCGGTCGTAGCCGGGCTGAAGGTCGGCAGCGGGAAGCCATCGCCGACCTGCGTATGCCACCCGTGCCGGAAGGCATCGAAACCTCGCGCTACGGTGCCAGGAACGGTGGAGTCAAGCGAGAACCCTCCGTGCGAGTCAGCGGCCTCCGCGCCCGTGCCGTACATCGTCGACCGACCCACTCCTCGTTGGTTTCCCGAATCCTGTTGACCCTATGTTCTCTCCAGCGTTGCTGAGGTCAAAGCCAATGCCGTGACTCTGCTGGTGATGTTGGCGGGGTGCTGACACCTGGTTCGGTAGGTGCTTGCCTGGTGTGAGTGCGGTGGTGTGGGCGCTGGGGGTAGTCGCATGTAGCTGCGGCCGGAGGGCCATCAGAGGATCTCTTTGAGGACGGTACGGACGGTACGGACGGCGCGGGCAGCCAGCACTGGTGTTGGTGCCGCAGGTCGCGGAGAATTTCTTCGACCGGCCGCGGACGCGGTACGGACCAGAATCGACTGAAGTACGCGCTCGGACCGGAGCGGGACGATCCCAGGTTCGACTACTCGGTGCCGTGCGAGTTTCTGGCCACGCTGGCCGAAGGCGGTGCTGCTGGCCGGCTGTTGGAGGCGATGCTGGACCGCCTAGTGGAGGCCGGGTTGTGTCGGTGGGCGGCGCAGTGAGCGCTTTCCAACATCCCGATGCTGGCCGCAAGTTGGACGCTCCTGCACAGCGAAGAGGCTCCTGGCAGACGGGTTCTCGACCAAGATCACCCGTGTCCGCCAGGAGCTCGCATGCTTGTCTGCCCCTCCTCAATCGATCTGTCCAGCCGAACCCTGCGGTTCCTTACCGGTCAACTGGCCACGAGGCAGGCGGAGATCGGAACACGGTGGCGACGCCTGCCCGCCGGCCGCCAGGCCCTGCTCGCCCTCGCGCGCACCTGCGGTGCGGTGATACCTACGCCCAGCTCGCTGCCGGATTCGGCATGGGGATCGCCACGGTCTACCGCTATATACGCGAAGCCATCGAGACCCTGGCCACCCTCGCGCCTTCGCTCGCCAAGGTGATGCGCACGATCCGCGAGAAGGCGTTCGTGATTCGGGACGGCACCCTGCTGCCGATCGACCGGACCGCTGCGGACACCCCATACCACTCCGGGAGACACAAGCGCCACGGCATGAACGTCCAGGTCCTCACCGATCCGTTCGGACACCTGCTCTGGGCCTCGCCGGCCCTGCCCGGATCGGCCCACGACCTCACTGCTGCCCGGCACCACGGCATCATCGACGCGCTCACCGAGACGGGCCTAAAGTGCTGGGCGGACAAGGCGTATCAAGGCGCCGACCGACCTGTTCGGGTCCCGTTCCGCGGTCGCCGTCTGAAGAGGTGGAAGCGCCGCCACAACACCACTCACGCCAAGATCCGATGCGTCGGTGAACGGGCCATGGCCACGCTCAAGGGCTGGCGTCTTCTGCGGAAGCTCCGCTGCAGCACCAACCGGATCACCGACATGGTGAAGGCCGTCCTCGTCCTTCACCACGCGTCAACGTGAGGTTGGAAAACGCTGAGTGACGACAGATGCGCCTACGGCTTCTCACCGTTGCAATACTCAGTCCGGCTGCCGAAGTCCAGCGCCAATGCGTAGTTCAGGAACGGACGTTCGCACGGACCGCCTCCTCGATGGGTGTCGACCCCGTGTTGAGTTCGAGGATCTGCCGACCGATCCGGGGCTCGTGGAGCAGTTCAGCGAGGGTAGCGGCGACGTCTTCGCGAGCGATCTCCCCATGGAGCTCCGCCGGCCCGAGAGACACGGAGCCGGTTCCCGGATCGTCGAGGAGGAGTGAGGGACGGAGAATCAACCAATTCAGATCGCTGCGGCTGAGTGCGACGTCTGCACCCTTCTTCACGGCGAAGTAGTACTCGACTTCGTCCCCGAGGTCACGCTCCCGCCAGGACTCCGGAAGCACCGACACCAGCACGAAGCGCTCCACATCGGCAAGGCGTGCCGCCTTGATCGCTTTGACGACCCCATCGCCGTCGACAGCCGTCGTGACTTCCCTGCTGCCGCCGTTCGATCCGGCACTGAAAACGATTGCGTCAACGTGACCGAAAGCTGCTGCCAGTTGTTCCACCGTCATGTCGGCAATATCGCCGACTCTCGCGTTCACGCCTCGTGCTGCCAGGTCGGCCTGCCGATCGTCTCGGCGGGCCAACCCGTGGACGGTGTCTCCTCGCGAGCGAAGTTCCTCCGCCAGCAGACCCCCGATACCGCCGGTGATGCCCACGATGAAGATGTCCACGTTGATGCTCCGTTCTCCCGATGCGACTCTCCGGCACCGTCGCACGGCCTGCACCTAAGCGATTAACGGTCTGACTCCGCGCGGGTATTCCAGACAGACGGAGGCCGGCGGTCCTATGCACTCGGTGGCACGTCGGTCGTCACGAAGGGTGGTGGATCGCTGTCACCGGCCATCGACGCCGAGGGCGCCACGGCGGTCGACGATGAGACCACACCCTGGCCTCCGGAGGCGTCGAGGACCGCGTCGACTCCCCGCGGAAGATGGCCCACCCTCGGGCCGACGAACGGGCCGCCGGAATCTCCGGCGGCCCGTTCTCGAAACGGCTGCGATTGGCCCCCGTCACTCGGCGGTGAGAGCTTCCGCGTACGGGAAGATGAGCTTGCCGGAAGAAGACTCCCGTGGGGACACGACGGTCTGCCTCGACCCGTTCCGGAATTGACCGACCTCATGGCCGGAAAGCCCCTGGAACTGGACCTGCAGGACACGCGGCTCCGACCACTCTCCCTTGGCTCCGAACCCGACATCGCCCACGACGGTCGGGAAGATGGCCTCCCGTGCGTACGCCGAGAGGCTCGCGTCAGATGCCACCCACCGTGTGGTGCCTCAGGTCTGGTTCTCGCCACCGTCGACGTAGACGTTCGCGCCGACGACGTAGCTGCTCTGTTCCGAGGCCAGGAAGGCCACGACTGCGGCGGCCTCCTCGGGCTGGCCCATGCGGCCCTTGGGCACGGTCGCGGCGACATTCTCCTTGATGGCGCGGGCGGTCTCCTCGTCGCCGAAGGCGGCGGTGCCCCCGGGAGTCTCGATCCATGCCGGCGAGACCACGTTGACCCGGATGCCACGGCCCTTGAGCTCGGTGGACCACGTCCGCGCGAAGGACCGGACGGCCGCCTTCGACGCCGCGTACGCGCCGAACGCCTCCATTCCACGGTCAGCGGCCGTCGAACCGACCAGGACGATCGAGGCTTTGTCGTTGAGCAGCGGCAACGCCTTCTGCACGGTGAACAGCGTGCCTCGGGTGTTGACCGCGAAGGTCTGGTCGAAGTGCTCCTCGGTGGTCTGCTCCAGCGTCACGAACGCACCGACCGCCGCGTTCGCCACGAGCACGTCCAGCCCCTTGCCTCGGGCCCGGACCGCGTCGTAGAGCCGGTCCAGGTCGGCCAGCGTGGAGATGTCGCCGGCCACTCCCGTCGCCCGGTCCGTTCCGATGGTCTTGACGGCGGCCTCCAGCTCGGCCTCGCGTCGCCCGGTGACGAACACGTGCGCGCCCTCGTCCGCCAGCCGTACGGCGGTGGCCAGGCCGATACCGGTGCTGCCCCCGGTGACCACCGCCGTCTTGCCTTCCAGCTGTCCCATGTGGGTGTCTCCATCACTCTCTCGATGCCGATCCGTTCGACATCGATACTGCGGGAGATCGGGGATACTATCCATAATGCAGAGTCCGGCTTTCTTTACGTATCGTCCAGGAGGTGTCGTCGGTGCTCGGCTTTCGGGATCCAGTGGCTGACGCGATCGGCCTGCTCAGGCCCCGCACGGTGATCGGGCCCAGTCTCCGGGCCGCGGGAGAGTGGGCGTTGCGCTTCGACACGTTCTTGCACGTGCGGATCGGGGGCCTCGTGGGGGGCACGTGCTGGTTGATCCTCGAAGGGCACGAGCCGGTGCTCCTGCAGGAGGGTGACACCTTCATGCTGGGCAACCCGCCGCCTTACGTGCTGGCCAGCACGCTCGACGCAAGCCCGCGCCCGGCGGCGCCGGTGTGGGCGGGTGCCGAAGACGGGTTCGTGCGGATCGGCCCGGAGTCCGAGGAGGACCTCTACCTCTGCGTCGGGCACATCGCGTTCGACGACGGGAACGCGGCCCTCCTGACCGATCTTCTGCCGCCGCTCGTGATCGTCCGCGTGGCCGATCCTCATGGCGGGCGGCTCGCGCAGCTGATCGATCTCCTGGCCACCGAGGTCGGGGTCGCCGCCGCCGGCGGCCCGCTGGTGCAGAACCACCTCGCACAGATCCTGCTCGTGCACATGCTGCGCGCTCACGCCGGTCAGACAGACCGGCCCACCGGCTGGCTGGGCGCCCTGAACGAGGACGGCATCGGTGCCGCCCTGCGCGCCGTGCACGCGGACGTGGCCCACTCCTGGACCCTCAAGGAGCTCGCCGAGATCAGCCACATGTCGCGTTCCGCGTTCGCCCAGGCCTTTAAGAGCCACGTCGGGGTCCCGCCTCTGGAGTACCTGATCCAATGGCGCATGAGCCTCGCCCGCGACGCCCTCGCCCGCGACACTCTGTCGATCTCCGAGCTCGCACGGGCCACGGGCTACCTGTCCGAGAGCGCGTTCAGCACCGCGTTCCGCCGCGTGGTCGGCTCATCGCCCGCACAGTTCCGGAACCAGGCACGGCAGCCAGCGCACTCGGCCGCGAACGGAAGCTGAAGGAGGCGTCCTGTGCCTCCAGACCATCGAGCGGGCCATCACCGCGCTCACCGAAGGCAAACCACTGCGCGCCAAGACAGCCCAGTCCCTGCTGGCCGCCTACGACGCCGGCCTGAAGCTGGTCGGTCGACCTGTTTCCGACTGGCAGGACACCCGAACCCGCCTGCAGGGGTCCGCCGAACTCGAGGAACTGTTCAAGCAGGTGCGGATGCTACGGATGCTGAACGCCACTGACCGACTGGCTCTCACCCTCACCCAAGCCTGGGACGGAGCAGCCGCCTACACGGATGCAGCCGCCGCTGTACGCCGGGACCTGGCCAACGACCAACTGGCCGTGCCCGAACAGAACACAGCCGCCGTCAGTCTGATGAGTATGCACCGCTCCAAGGGCAAGGAGTTCGATGGCGTAGTCATCGTCGAAGGCGCCTACCACAGCCGCCTGCTGGACCCGGAATGGGACGCCGAACGCATCCGGGCCAACCGCCGCCTGCTCCGCGTCGCCATCACCCGCGCACGCCACATGGTCGTCTTCGTAAGGCCCGAGGACGGTCTGCCGCTGACACCCAACCGCTAGTTCCAGCACCGCGTATAGAGATCCGGAATCCTGAACAGCGCTTCAGGACCGGAGCTGCCCTCCTGTACGACGCGTTCGAGGAATCCGAGCCGTTCCAGGAGCCCGACCTGGTTGGCGATCGTGCCGTCCGCCTCGTCGAAGAGTCCCTGGACGTCGCGCAGGGCGAAGCGATCGCGTTTACCGGCCCGGCAGTTGCGGACGAATGTGGGAGCCACCTTGAAGTCGTTGACGATCTCGTTGAAGCTCAGGTCCGACAGCTTCGTCATCGCCTTGCTCACCGACTCAGCGGAGAACAACGGGAAGCCGGATACGTGTGCCTCGGCGTCCTCTGACAGATCACGCGTCAGGTGGAGCAGGAGCACCGCGTGCCGGGGGGAGACATCGCCGTTGCCATTGCGCAGAGACTCGAGGAGCCACTGATCGACGGGTTGGCCCTCGATCTCCGGCGGAAAGACGACCTGGAGCGCGCCGCGTGTGTCGGCAATACCGTCGGCGCCACGCAGGCGGGTGGCGAGTGGTTGGAGCGGGGCGTTGGTGAGAACGCGTCGAACGAGGACCTGCAGCCAGTCCTCGTCGGACCACTCGAGCGTCAGCGTTCTGGAGACCAGTTTGTTCTTCTCCTGGATGTCGTACAGCTCGAACAGGTCGGTGCGAAGGAGTACAAGCAGCCCTACACGTTCGAACTGTGACACGCGGCTCTCGGCCTGGAGCAGGGCCTGGACCACGGCTTGCTGTTTCGCTCTGTCGTATTTGAACGTCTCGTCGATGCGGTCGAACATCACCATCACGTGCCGGGCAGACTCTCGCAGAAGGACGTCGGCCTCCTTCAGGAACGACTCGACGTCGACGGACGCGCCGCCTGGTCTGCTGGTGCCTGCGGGAAGCTGGGCCTCGAGCCCGACCGGTCCGACGGTGAATTTCAAGGTGGTGCCGCCGAAGGGGCGCAGGCCCGCCCGCAGGACGCGTCGCAGGCGGCCCTCCGGTTCGGTCGGAAGGTCCAGGGCGGTTCGGAGGTTGGCGCCGCTACGGCGAAGTTCCTTTGGGGCCGAGGGAGGAAGCTCGGAGGCGACAAACGCTGCAATGACCACAAGCCACGCGGCTCGAAGGGCGTCGGCGTTCGTCCATGCGTCCGGGGCAACGATGCGCTGCAGGAGGTCCCCGGTATTGGCAACAGGACGGATGGAGGCGCCGGCGCGGCCTGCACCGACAGGCGAAGCGGTGGCCAGGGTGCGGAAGATGGCACTCTTGCCCGCCCCGCGGTCTCCGACGACGAGGGAGCGGCGTTGTCCGAGAATGCGTCCGATGTCGTGGCGCCGGACGAAGGTCGCAGTCAGCAGGTCGTCCCTCTCCGCCTCCTCTGCACCGAACTGGAGGTCGGCGAGGCTGAAAGGGCGCCCTCGGAGGTACTGCGACAGGATGCTGTCCACGAGGCTTCTGTGAAAGAGCTGCGCAGTACGTGCCGCGTGGTCGACAACGACCAGCCCGTAGGTCTGCAGGATGTCCAGCTCTGTGAGTACCTCCTGCTCTTCCATGCCCGACCTGGCTGCGAGGGTGTGGATCTGCTCCCTCCCACCGGCCAACGCGATCTCTTCCAGGAGCTCGGTCAGGATCTCTGGCCGCGGGTGGCCCGCTTTCGCTCGGTCGGCCATCCACTGGAGCATCGTCGGCAGCGTGAGAGGGCCGCCCTCGGGAAGTGATTGCTGCTGGGCAACGTTGACCAGCGCACGAAGCATCAGGGGATTGCCGTCAGCAAGCTCAGTTAGGCGTGCCATCACCCCCTGCGCCAGTCCGGGCAGCTCCTGGCGGATCATGTCGGCTGCTTCCGCCTGCGTGAGGTGACCGAGTTGAAGTACTTCCAGTCGTGCGAAGCGGCTGAATGACAGATCGGGCAAGGGGCGAGAGGCCACCACGAGCTTCCAGCCGTCCAGGGCCAGGGAGAGCTCCTCAACCGCGGCACTGAGACGGGAGGGGCGGGCGGCCTCGTCCAGTGCGTCCAGGAGGAGAACCGGCGCGCTCATCTGCTCCTCCAACTCCCGCAGAATTCCTGCCGTCTCCTTCAGTGACGCTCTGCCGGCGGAGGTACTGAGAGTGCGCATATGTCTCGGGCCGATATCGAATCCCGAGGCTGCGACCTCGTCCAGGATGCGCGTGCCCAGCTCGCGTGGATCAACCTGACTCGCCAGACTCACGAAGAAGACGGTGCGGTCCCGCCCTTGCAGCACGGCCTGGGCCGTGCGCAGCAGTGTGCTCTTCCCCGTTCCCGGATTACCCAGAAGCAGCACGCCCCGTGACTCCGGCTCAGAAAGAATGTCCATGAGCCGATAGAACTCGCCACGCGGGACGAAGGATTCGTCGCCCATATGCACGTCCCCCATGCCAGCGGCCGGAACTTCTACCCGGCCGTACTCGCGTTGCACGCGAGCGCCCGATCCGGCCGGCACACAAGCCGGTCGTGCAATCACGGTAACGGACCGGTCTGTAGCATCGGCGGCGTTGACGCCAGAACGTCCTGGACGGCGCATGCGGCGCCCAGCACCACCAGCCGCGCAGCGCTCTGATCACGTCTTTTGATGTCAGCCGAACTTGACCGATCCCGTCCCAGGGGTGACCACTCTGCCGGGCATCTACTACGGGACCGACGACCTACGCCGCTTCCTCAACAGAGACATCTTGCTTGAGACGCAGCCAGTGCTCCGCAGCCTCAGCCTCAGCAGCTCGGCTATCAATGCCACCTGAGAAGACACATTCTCAAGCCGCAGCACATGATCAATCCTCCGCGCACTCCCCCACTTCCGCCATACAAGGCGTTCTCAGCGCATCTGCGGCAGACTCATCCAACCTGCAGGAGCACAGGTCAAGCAGCCCGCACGTGTTCCGGAAGGCGTCGCAATCCATCTGCAGCACTGCAGGTCAACGATGCGCGGTCACCGCAGCACCAGTGAGACATCACACCCGCGCGGTCATCCAGGTCTGCCGCAACGGGCTGACCGAGACCAAGGACGTCATGCGTGCCGTGCACCTGGGCGGCCGCCAGGACGAGGGCGTTGTGTCCTGGTCGGGGCAGACACAGCGCAAGACGCTGGAACTGATCACATCCAAGACCGCAGACGCCGTGCGTACCTTCCTGTCCCGCGAGTACGTCGAGGCCAAGGTGCGCCAGGTGGAGACGGCCGCCGGTAAGACGCTGGCAGAGCCGACGAAGACCATCGAGCACGTCACCAAGACGCTCAGCATCGGAGCCGAGGCCAAGGACATGATCCTGTCGCACTTCGTGCGGGGCGGTCAGATGACGGCCGGGGGCGTGATGCAGGCGGTCACGTCGACCGCGCAGACCCTCACCGACGCCGACCAGGCCGCCGCCCTGGAAGCGCTCGCGCTGCCCGCCCTGACGGCAGCCGCCACACACGGCTGATAAAGCCCCCGCGCGGGCCGGCCCCTCCCCCACCCATCCGGCCCGCACGGGCCCGCCCGGCGCCAGAGCGCGGAGCGCTCCCCCACCCGGCCAGGGAGCGCGGAGCGCGCCCGCCCCGCCCCTGCCGCGTAGCGGCAGCGCGACGTGTCTGCGGAGCAGACCGCGCGCGCCCAGAAGACCCTGCCGTGCCACAGGGCACGGTGCGCCGGCCTCGGTGCTCACCGCCCCGTCCAAGGAGGCCCCATGCCCGCACGTCCGGAGCTCATACGCCCCGACGACGCCGCCATAGCGGCCGCCATGAGCCGCACCCTGACCGCGCTTGCCGCCCTGGTCCAGGCACTGGGTGACGGCGAACACACGATCAATCTCGTGGTCGACCGGACCGACGACAGGTTTGTCCGGAGTCAGGCCGACCTCTCCGTCGGCACCGCCCCGCTGCGCCTGGCCGTGCTGGACGAAGACGACTTCGACGCGCTGCGCACGCTGCTGGTGTTCGCGTTGGAGGGCAGCACCACGCAGGGCCGTCCTGGTCGCCACCACCGCCGCCGAGCCCAACCCGTGCGTGCGGCTGGACCGTACGGAACGGGTGGCTGCACCCCATGGACCCGGCCGAACTCCAGCAGGCCGTCATCCCGTGCCCCGACGTCTCCGCCGTACTGCGCGAGGTCTAC
>NZ_JBQQCE010000312.1:0-11679 GCF_052245645.1 Streptomyces sp. KR55
CAAGATGTCCAACTACCACCTCAAGAGAGCCGAGCACCGGCACTGGCCCCAGCCGACCCGGACAGCCACCGACGCCGTCGTGATCCACACGCCAAGACCACCAGACCCGTAACGCAACGGCATTGCCTCTAGGGCGACTTCCCCGACCAGATCGCCCGCCTGCAGACACAGCGGTCCCGCCGGTCAGCCGCCTTGCCACGGCCACGCGACACTGCCACTGACCGTGCAGTCATCGCCCGCCTCCGGCAGGAGAAAGAGAATCTCGCTCGCCACCTGCACATCTACGAAGACCGCATCCGCCGCCTTGCCGTAGAGAACGCAGCCCTCCGCGCATCCTCAGAGATCTGATGCTGCTTGGCGCCCGCCGTCACCATCCTGGCCGCAGCGGTCACGCCCACGCTCGGTGCAGCCCTCGCGCTTGATTGCATGTTGCACATAGCCTGTCGTTCGTTATAGTGAACATATCGTTTACTGCTATGGGGAGCGTGATGCAGGTCAGGACCTATCTCGATGACACCTACGCGGAGCAGGCCGATACACGGGTGATCGCTGTGGGGCACCAGGAGGGGCTGTCTTGGGCGGCCGTGGAGCACTGCCTGTTCCACCCCCAGGGCGGCGGTCAGCCCGCCGACCGGGGATGGCTGGAGGAGATCGAGGTCGTCCCCGTCCGGGACGAGCAGTCGGGGCTGATCGTGGTCGTGCCCGCCTCCGAGGAAGGCGGGTGGCCGGAGTTCACCGACGGGCAGCCGGTGCGGGCGCGCATCGACCTGGAGACGCGGATGACGCACGCGGCCCTGCACACCGCCGGGCACCTGGTCGAGGCAGCGGGCCGGGCCCAGGGATGGGAGCTGGCCGGGAACAACCACTTCCCCGGTCAGGCGCGCATCGAGTTCACCGCCCCGCAGCCGGATCCTCGGCTGGCCGAGCCCGAGGGCCGGGAGGAGGTGCTCGCCGAACTGCGGAAGACGGTCTCGGCGGCCATCGCCGAGGACCTGCCGGTGACTGCGGAGGTGGATGAGCAGGGGATGCGTGTGGTCTCCCTGGGGGCCCTGCACTCCGCACCCTGCGGCGGAACCCATGTGCGCCGTCTCGGCGACCTGCACCATCTGGTCCTGCCCGCGCTGAAGGTCAAGCGGGGACGCATCCGTGTGTCGTACTCCGCCACGCACGGGCCGCGCCGATGACCCCGCCCGGGCAGTCGACGAGCAGCACCGCCGCCGCGGTGGGGGCGCAGATCCGCCGGCGTCGTGAACAGCGAGGGATGAGCGGCTCGGAGCTGGCGCGGCGCGCGGGCCTGAGCAAGGCGACGCTGTCGCAACTGGAGGCCGGCAAGGGCAACCCGACGATCGAGACGCTCGACGCGCTCGCGATCGCGCTCAGGATCCCGCTGACCGACCTGCTCACCCGCGACACCGACCCCGGCCCGGTGTTCCTCGCCAGCACCGAGCTCGCCGAGGACGAGGTCGGCCGGGAACTGCTCCGCCGGATCAGCAGTGGCCACAGCCTGGAGATCTGGCGGCTGCGGATGCCTCCCCGCACCGAGCTGGCGGGCGTACCGCACGCGACCGGCACCGTGGAGCACCTGCTCGTCGCCACGGGCCGGCTGACCGCCGGACCCACCGACGCCCCGCGCCTGCTGGGGGCGGGCGATCTGCTCGCCTTCGCCGGCGACGCCGCCCACATCTACCGCACCGACGCCGAACCGGCGGACGTCACCGTCGTCATCGCCTCGCCCATCGTCAGCTGAAAGACGCCCACACCATGAGTACCACCACTCCCTACGCCCACGCCTTCACCAGCGACAACGTCGCCGGAGCGTCTCCCGAGATCATCGACGCCGTGGCCCGGGCCGCGTCCGGACCGGCCGCACCCTACGGAGCGGACAGCATCAGCGCCGACGTCCGGCGCCGCCTGTGCGAGATATTCGACTACGACGTCGACGTGCTGCTCGTCTCCACCGGCTCCGCGGCCAACGCCCTGAGCCTGGCCGCCCTGACCCCGCCCTGGGGCAGCGTGCTGTGCCACCGCGACAGCCACATCAACAACGACGAATGCGGCGCACCCGAGTTCTACACCGCAGGCGCCAAGCTCGTTCCCCTCCCCGGCGACGACGCCAAGATCGATCCCGACGCGCTGCAGGCGGCCGCCCGCCACAAGCGGGGGGACGTGCACAGTGTGGAGCCGTCCGTGGTGAGCATCACCCAGGCCACCGAGACCGGCGCCGTCTACACCCTCGACGAACTCCATACCCTCGGCCCGATCGCCAAGGAGGCGGGCCTGCGCCTCCACATGGACGGCGCCCGCTTCGCCGGAGCCGTCGCCTCCCTCGGCTGCACCCCCGCCGAGATGACCTGGCAGGCCGGCGTCGACCTGCTGTCCTTCGGAGCCACCAAGAACGGCACCATGACCGCCGACGCCATCGTCGTCTTCGACCGCTCCCTCACCCCCGAACTCGCCTTCCGCGCCAAGCGCGCCGGCCAGCTCGCCTCCAAGATGCGCTTCCACGCCGCCCAACTCGACGCCTACCTCACCGACGACCTGTGGCTGCACAACGCGACCCACGCCAACGCCATGGCCGCCCGCCTCCAACAGGGACTCAAGGCCCTGCCGGACATCCACCTCCCCGGCACCCTCGAGGCCAACATCGTCTTCTGCCGCCTTCCCCAGCACGTCATCGACGGACTCCTGTCCGAGGGCTACGCCTTCTACCACGACCGCTGGGAGCCGGGAGTCGTCCGCTTCGTCACCTCCTTCGCGACCACACCGCAGGACGTCGATGGTCTGGCAAACGCCGTCAGCCGACTCACCGCCTGACAGCCGCAGTACCCCAACCCCGTTCAGCCATGGACAACGGACAAGACCAAACCCTGTCCATAAGCTGCATACGGATCTTGCGACCGGACGCCGCCTGGCTCTTCCTGATTGGGCCCTGTGCGGAGCGTTGGGGCGCAGGCGGGGTACTCCCGCTGTCGTACGCGCTCGGGCCATGCCCGCTCATACGGTGGGGAGGTGACGTGCTTGGATCGCCTGACCGCCTGGGTTCGGGACCTTTCGCCGAGGTCCGTGGATCTCCTCGTGGTGGCCGTGGTCGCGTGGTTCACCGGACTGGACGCCGCGTCGAACGAACCGGAGTACCGGCAGGCCGACTGGTTCACCTGGCTGCTGCTCGCGGTCTCGCTCCTCGCGCTGTTCTGGCGGCGGCGGTGGCCGGTGCCGGTTGCGGTGGTGACGGGGGCGGCGTGCGCGGGCTGGGCGCTGTACGGGCACATCGGGGAGTTGCTGAACCTGCCGGTGATCGTGGCGCTGTACACGGTCGCGGTGCAGGGCGACCGGCCCCGCACTCTGTGGACCGGGCTGATCGCCTCTCTCACGTCGGGTGCGGTCGCGCTGTGGGTGGGCAACGACGTGGTGAACCCGCAGGGTCTGGCGGTGCTGGAGATGCTGTGGCCGCTGGTGCCGCTGCTACTGGGCGAAGTGGTGTGTACGCGGCGGAAGTTGCAGGCCGAGTACGCCGCCCGGGCCGCCCGTGCGGAGGAGGACCGGGAGCGGGAGGCGGCGCGGCGGGTGCGTGAGGAGCGGGTGCGGATCGCCCGCGAGCTGCACGACGTGGTCGCGCACACGGTGACGGCGATGGCTGTGCAGGCGGGCGTGGCGCTGGACGCGTTCGACGTGAAGCCCGAGGTGGCCCGGGCGGCGATGCGGCAGGTGCGGGAGGCGGGCAAGGAGGCGGTGCGGGAGCTGCGGGCCACCGTCACCGTGCTGCGCGGGCCGGAGGGTGATGCGGTGGAACCGGCGCCGGGGCTCGAGCGGCTCGCCGAGCTGGTCGACCGGTTCGCGGGCGGCGATGTGGAGATCACGCTCCGGCGGGAGGGGGCGCCGGACGGTGTGTCGCCGGTGGTGGGGCTGGCCGCGTACCGGATTGTGCAGGAGGCGTTGACGAACGTGGTCAAGCACTCCGGCGCCCGTCACGCGGCGGTATCCGTCGTCCGGGGGGACGGTCGGCTGACGGTGGAGGTCGTCGATGACGGTGTGTCGGCCGCGCCACCGGCCGGGGGCGGTTTCGGGCTGGTCGGGATGCGGGAGCGGGCGGCGGCGGCCGGGGGCAGGATCGACTACGGGCCGGTGCCCGGCGGCGGTTTCCGGGTGCGGGCCGAACTCCCAGCCCGCGGCGGCGACGAAGGGGAGCGACCGTGACGGTGCGTGTGGTGCTCGCGGACGATCAGACCGTCGTACGGGCGGGCTTCCGCGCGCTGCTGGATCTGACCGACGACCTGGTGGTGGTCGCGGAGGCGGCCGACGGGCGGCAGGCCGTGGAGGTGGTGCGGCTGACCCGGCCCGACGTCGTGCTGATGGACATCCGCATGCCCGGCGTCGACGGCATCGAGGCCACCCGCCGTATCGCCGCCGACGCCGACCTGGACGGCGTACGGGTGGTCATGCTCACCACCTACCGGGTCGACGCGTACGTCTTCGAGGCGCTGCGGCACGGCGCGGCGGGCTTCCTGCTGAAGGACATCGAGCCGGACGAACTGCGGGCGGCGATCCGCACGGTCGCCGCCGGGCAGAGCCTCCTCGCCCCGGCCGTGACGCGCTCGGTGGTGGAGGAGTTCGCCCGGCTGAAGGGGCCGGAGGCGGCGGGCGCCGAGCGGCTGGCCGTGCTCACCGACCGGGAGCGTGAGGTGATGGCGCTGGTCGCGGCCGGGCTGAGCAACGAGGAGATCGGCCGGGAGCTGACCATGAGCCCACTGACCGCGAAGACTCATGTGAGCCGCGCGATGACCAAACTCGGGGCACGGGACCGGGCCCAGCTGGTGGTGCTGGTGTACGAGACCGGGCTGGTCAGGGCGGGGGAAGGCTGGGCGAGTGATACCGGTGTGGTTCCGTCAGCGGACGGGATGTGCTGCGGCGTCGCCCGGGCGCCACCCAGCCAGGTGCGGCAGCAGTCCGGATCCTGTCCGGTGTCAGGCCCCGGCTCGGGCTTGAGCACCGGCCGGCCGTGCCCGACGAGCAGGCTGTGCACCGCGGCCGCCGAGTCCTCCGGGCTCTCCCGCCCGGCGACGCACACCTCGACGTACCGGGTGCCGCTGGCCTCATGGCGGGCACGCATGGCGGCGATGCCCGCCGGGGCGCACGGGACGATCGCCACGACTCCGTTACGGGCCAGCACCTCGGCGATCAGGCCCGTGCGCTCGGCATCCATGGCGGGACCGTGGAATCGGTCGAGTACTTCGACCCGGCGGTGCTCGGTGAGCAGCCGTTCGGCCAGCGTGTAGGCGGCCGCCCGCCGGTCGGCCGTCGGCCGGCCGGTCACCCAGACCGTGGCTCCGGGGCACGTACATCGGCGCTTCACGTCGCTCAGCACGGATACCCCCAGGTACGGGTGATGTCGCGCAGAGCTGTCGGCACGTCCTGCGGATCCGGGAGGGGCCGAGCTTTCTGGATCTTCCCCGACTTGATGTTCTCGCTCCAGTCGCCGATGAACGGCACGAACGGCCCGTGATCGCCTTTTCGGTAATCCAGCATTTTCGATGTCCAGGGGACTCCGAGATAGGCGCAGATTTCCCGGGTGACCGCCTCGGGTCTCTGTGTCAGTTCCTCGTAGCGGACGGTGAGACCATCCAGCCCGGTGCGTGCCGCCTGGACCGCCTCGACGTACATGCGTATCTCGCGGACGGTCGCGTCCGGATCGCGGTCGGGGCGGTTGTTGATCAGTGAGCTCACCATGGATGCCGGGTGCCGCAGCAGGAAGATGTACCGGGCCTTCGGCCAGCCCTCGTGCAGCCGCTCCCAGACGCCCGCGTTGCCGGGTGTCTTGTCCACGATGACCTGCTTGCTGCTGAGCACGAGTTCCCGATGGAGGATGCGGTCCCACAGCAGGTACTCCAACTCGCGCTGGTCGAGACCGAGTTCCGTCATGGCCTTCTTGGTGTACGGCTTGGTGAGATCGACGGCCAGGGTGCGTAGATGCATCTCATGCGGGGCCCGGATCTGCGGGTGGCTGTTGAGCAGAACCCGCAGCAGTGTGGAGCCGGAGCGCACGGAGGAGATGACGAACACCGGGTCAGGCACGAGCCGGCGGGCCGACTGCGGCACCGGGGGCTCGGCCGTCTTCCGTATCCGCCGCCGTACTCCGCGGACCACGCGACGCACTCCCGAACCGCTCAACGCCATCCCAGGTGCCTCCCTGCCCACCTCGCGCTCGTAGCCTTACCTTCCCGTTGAAGACTTGACCATACTGGGGTCAGTTCCTGGATTCACCATGGTCCGGGAATGAGGATCTCATGAGACAAACGCGATGACGGAAATGGCCGGGCACCGGAAAATTCAAGGGCAATGAGCGTGTTTGCCTGATATGCCCTTGGGGTGTGGGTAGGCGCCCACCGCCCTGACCGGTGCTGAACCCGCATGGGCCCGGTAATGGCCGGCGTCCTGAGGCCCGGTCCGACGTGAGCTACTCCCGTGGGAGTAGCCGCCGACTCCGGTGGTGGATGTCCGGATCGGCCGGGCTTCCTACCGTCGTCGGCATGATCGAAGCACGTGACCTCACCAAACGCTACGGGGACAGAACCGCCGTCGACCGGCTGACCTTCACCATCCGGCCCGGCCGGGTGACCGGCTTCCTCGGCCCGAACGGCGCCGGCAAGTCCACCACCATGCGCCTCGTCCTCGGCCTCGACGCGCCCACCGCGGGCACCGTTACCGTGGCGGGCCGGCGGTACGCCGAGCTGCCCGCGCCCCTGCGCTCGGTCGGCTCGCTGCTGGACGCCAAGGGCGTGCATGGCGGACGCACGGCTCACCAGCACCTGACCGGGCTGGCGGCGAGCAACCGTATCCCGCGCCGCCGGGTCGCCGAAGTCCTGGACCTGACCGGCCTGAGCGAGGTGGCCGGGCGGCGGGTCAAGGGCTTCTCGCTCGGCATGGGGCAGCGGCTCGGCATCGCCGCCGCGCTGCTCGGCGACCCGGAGGTGCTGATCCTCGACGAACCAGTCAACGGCCTGGACACCGAGGGCATCCGCTGGATCCGCGCCCTGCTCAAGTCCCTTGCCGCGCAAGGCCGTACGGTCTTCCTCTCCAGCCACCTGATGAGCGAGATGGAACTGACCGCCGACCACCTGATCGTGATCGGCCGCGGCAGACTGCTCGCCGACACCACGGTGCGCGACTTCATCGAGACCAACTCCCGCGCCCATACGCTCGTCCGCTCCCCGGAACCGGAGAAGCTGCGCGACCTGCTGCAGGCAAAGGGCGCGACCGTACGCCTGGACACTCGCGGCGGCTGGCGGGTGGACGGCCTCGACGCGGCCGCCATCGGCGATCTGGCCTGCGACCACGGCTTGGCCGTTCACGAACTCACCCCGGCCCGCTCCTCACTGGAGGAGGTCTACACGGCCATGTCCCAGGACGCGGCGGAGTACCGGATACCGCGGGAGGCAGTTCGATGACGACCCTCATGGATGCACGGGCCGGCTTTCCGCAGGCGCTCGCCCACGAGTGGATCAAGTTTCGCAGTGTGCGCTCCCTGGTGTGGACGACCGTCGCGACCGCCGTCGTACCCGTACTGGGCGCGGTCTTCGTGGCGGCGACGGGCAGTCTGCAGCCGGACGACACGGTGCTCGGCGCCGCCCTCACCCTCTCCATCACCGCCCAGATGCTCGCCGTCGTCGGCGCGCTGGTGATCACCGGCGAGTACGGCAGCGGCACCATCCGCACCACCTTCGCCGCCACCCCGCGCCGCGCCACCGTGTTGTCGGCGAAGGCGGCGCTGCTCGCGGGTCTGACGTACGTCCTGGCGCTGGTGTCCTGCACGCTCGCCTACCTTGTCGGCGACGCACTGCTCGAAGACGGCCTATACGTCCAAGGGGAGCCGCTGCCTGCCCTGTTCGGCGTCGCCGCCTCCTTCTCCGTGGCCGCGCTGTTCGGCTTGGCGGTCGGCGCCCTCGTACGCCACTCCGCGGGCGCTGTCACCGCCGTCGTCGGCGTCCTGCTCCTGCCTTCCCTCCTCGGCCCGCTGTTCGGAGACGCCCAGCGCTGGGTCGCGGGCATCTCGCCGACGGCCGCCCTGCAGAAGCTCACCCAGACCTCGGACGCGACCGCCGAGAGCGTTGGCAGCCTCGGCCCCTGGCCGTCCCTGCTCGTGGTCGCGGCTTACATGGCGGCCGTGCTCCTGCTCGCGGCCGTGGCGCTGCGCAGGCGGGACGCATGACCCAACAGCCCATTATCGAAGGGAGGTTCGCCATGCCTTGGAGCCCTGCCCGCTTACGGCTGCTCCTTGCTCTGGTGATCGCCGATTTCCTGCTCTTGGCCGGAGTGTCCTGCACAGACGCCGACGCGACCACCCCGCACGGAGCCCGGATCACCCATGAGAAGAAAACGGGTGAGCACCTGGTCGACCTCACCGTCGACTCACCGGCCCTGGGCCGCACCGCAAAGGTCCGGTTGCTGCCCCCGGACGGCTGGCGCGAACGACGGCCCGGCGAGACCTGGCCGACGCTGTATCTGTTGGTCGGCGGAGACGGCAACTACAAAGCCTGGCCCGAGGACTACGACGCCCGACTCCAGGACCTGCCCCAGCTGCGCGACGTGCTGGTCGTGATGCCGGAGATGCCGCTGTTCGGCTTCTACAGCGACTGGTTCAACGCCGGCCGGGGCGGCCCTCCCGCCGTGGAGACCTTCCACCTCGAAGAGGTACGTCCTCTCCTGGAGCGCCACCACGGAGCGGGCACCCGTCGTGCGGCCCCGGGGGAGTCGCAGGGTGGGTTCGGCGCCCTCTCGTATGCCGCGCGCCACCCGGGGATGTTCCGGGCCGCGGCGAGCTACAGCGGCTTCGTGCACCCGAGCCGGCACCCGCACGCGATCCGGGCCGCGATGACCTACCGGGTCTGGACTGGAGGTCACTGTGGGGCGACCCGGTCGCCCAGCGCGCCAACTGGCAGACCCACGACCCTTATTACCTGGCCGACCGGCTGCGCAGCACACCCGTCTACCTCTCCAGCGGCGACGGCACGGTAGGCGTCCTGGACCCGCCGGGCACGGAACCGGACCCGGAGATCCCGGGGCTGGAGGACCTGGCCGACCCGTTCCCGAAGGAGGCGATCTCCTCGACTGAGACGATCATGGAGCGCGAGTCTCGGGCACTGGCCACTCGCCTGACGTCGGTCGGGACGCCGGTAACGATGCACTTCTACGCGGGCACGCACTCCCCGCCGTACTCGGCACGCGAGTTCCACCGCTCACTGCCGATGCTCCTGAATGCCCTGCATCCAGCTGACGGTGACCGTCCGGAGGTGGTCACGGAGGAGCGCGTCGGCCCGCGTCAGGTCGACCTCACCGTCCGCTCGTCCGCGCTGGGTGGTACGGCCAAGGTCCGGCTGCTGACCCCGGACGGCTGGGAACGGCGGCGGCCCGGTCAGACCTGGCCCGTTCTGTACCTCCTGCACGGCGGCTTCGAGCCGGAGACGTACAAGACCTGGACCCGCGAGTCCGACGTCGAGGAACTGTCCAAGCTGCACGATGTCCTGGTGGTGATGCCGGAAGGAGGCCAGGTCGGCTTCTACAGCAACTGGTGGAACCACGGAGCCGGCGGTCCGCCCGCCTGGGAGACCTTCCATCTAGACCCGTCTTCCGCCGGTCGCTGATTCAGATGATCTGACCGCCACCCCACAACAGAAAGAGCCCGGAGGGCATTCCCTCCGGGCTCCCGGCACACGATCAGATGACCAGCACCACCACCCCCACCACCATGAACGCGACACCGGCCAGCAGGACAGGGCCGCCCAGCAGCAGGATGAGCACCGCACCGAACACGAGCTGTCCCGTCGTACGGCGACCGACCTTGGTGGTCTCGGGATCCGCGGGGTCGTACGTGATCTCGGCCCGCTCGGCACCCCCGTCCGACGCCGTGCGCTCACGCCGTACGCCGTAGCTGTCGACGTACGCGTAGGTGTACTGCTCGACGCCGTTGTACCAGTGGGACCGCTGCAGCCGCCCCTCCACGGTGATCCCCCGGGTACGCAGCACCCAGGCCTCCCGGAACACTTGCTATCTGGCGTACACGCCCAGCCCCCCGGCGGCGATCACCGCGGGGGCCACCGCCCAGAGGACCCCCGGACCACCCCGGCGCCCTTCACCAGCAGCAGGACGAGCATCAGCACGTACCCGCCCCCGAGGCCCCACCAGAGCAGACGAACCCGGTCCGGTGCCGCCCGCTCCAGCGGCTCCTCGGTCACCAGCCCCGCCCCGTCCGGCCGCGGCTCGTCGGCGTCCCATACGGGCAGTGCACGGCGGACGGCGTGCGCAAACTCGTGCACGGCAGGGGCACTGCGGCACCTGAGGTGGTACGCCACGGGCTCGTCGCCCGTCAGGACGACGGTCAGCCGCCGGCCCTTGGGGCCGTGAACGTCGACCCGTTCTATCGCCGCCACCGGTATCCGGCGCTGCACGCCGTCCGCCTCCAGCAGCACCACCGCGTCCCGCAGCCGGACGGAGGCACGGCGTCTGCCGTGCAGCACCAGCGAGGACGTCTCTGTTGAGGTCACGCGGGCACGTTAGGCGAGCCCAGGACCGGAGGGGACAGTTCAGCCGTATGACGAAGCGGGGGCGTCTGGCCCGGTGCTTCGAAGGTCACCGATTCAGGTCTGTGGCCAGCGGGTTCGGGTGACTTCGATACCGAGGAGTTCAAGGAGATGGAGCTGGACGCCCCGGGTGATCTGCCCCATCGGGGGGTCGGTGACGGTGCCGATGCGCAAGGTGAGTTCGCCGAGGTGGCAGAGTGTCACCCGCACGTCCGGCGCCCAGGCGACGTCGGGCACCCTCCTCGGTGAGGTCGTGAGACCTGGCCGACCAGCGTCCGGAGGGACGTGCTACGCGGGCTGACGGCTCCGGCCATTCAGCACCAGGGCACGAAGACGATTGGCTCACACCCCTGAGCAACGCTCAGGATCACTAAGCCAATCAGAGACGCTTCACCGCCTGGTCCTGGACGAACTCGGTTCCCGGGGCAAGCTGGACTGGTCGCGGTGCGCGATCGACTCGGTCAGCGTCCGAGCTCTCCAAAGGGGCCGCCGAAGGGACCGAATCCGACCGACCGTGGCAAGAGCGGATCGAAATCCACCTCATCGTGGACCGAAACGGCCTGCCCCTACCCGCAGCTTCGCTGAATGAAATGGGGTCCAACACCTCCCGAAAGACGTCAGATACGTCTGTGAGCACGTCCAATGTCAGTGCGGTGCGCTTCACTGTCCGCCATGGAGCTCACGCAAGCGACCGTCAACGACCTGCTGGCCCAACTCGGCTCGCGGGACGGCTACATGTACCTGCCCAGCGACCTGGACCCGCGGGATCTGACCGCCCTGCTCGACAGCAGGTACGGCGCCCCGCGCACCCTCGTGCTCGACGGCTTCACCGATCCGACGGTCGACGAGTCCAGGGGCGCGGCTCTCCTCGTCCCCATGAACGATCGAGGCTGGGCGAGCACCGAGTAGCTGGACGCAGGAATTCTGCCACACACGCAGCACGAAAAGCGGGACCGGCAAAGCTTCCGGCGCGTCGCCGCGCCAAAAGCACATCTGGCTGACCCTCTGTCACTGTCACCACTCGACAGTGCCGAAACTGGCACATCGCAGCTTTCATGTCTTCGGAGCAGATGGAGACGTGACAGTTCAGGCGGGTCATGCATTTCGG
>NZ_JBQQCE010000313.1:0-11627 GCF_052245645.1 Streptomyces sp. KR55
GGGCACCGACGTGCCCGCCCTGTTCGCGCTGGGCGCCTGGTGGGAGGCGCTCAACATGGCCGTCCTGGCACATCTGTTGCTCTCGTTCCCCGATGGGCGCCTCACCACGGCGCTGACGCGGCGCATGGTCTTCTTCGCGTACGCGCTCGTCGCCGTGGGCGGGCTCCTGAGGGCGATGATGTTCGACCCGGCCGTCTCCTCGGACGCCACCTATCTGGACTGCCACGGCTGCGGCCCGAATCTGCTGCTGGTGCCCGGCATGACGGGACTCTTCGACTACGTCGACGGTGCCTACCGGGCGGTGGGCTGGGTCCTGTCCGTGGCCGCGGTGGCGCTGCTCGTGAGGCGCTGGCGGCATGCCTCGGTGGCGCGGCGGCGGGCGCTGACCCCGGCCTGGATCGCCGTCGTCATCGCCACCGCCTTCCTTCTCTCGCACGTCGTGCTGCGCCTGGTCCCCGGGATCGGCGACTCCGCAGCGAGCGGTGTGTACCTGATCTCCGACCTCGCACAGGCCGCCGTGCCACTGGCCTTCCTCGCCGGTCTGCTGCGGATGCAGCTGCAGCGCGCCGAGGTGAGCGGCCTGGTCATAGAGGTCGGCGCCGACCCGGATCCGGTGCGGCTGCGCCAGGCGCTCGCCCGGGTGCTCGGCGACCCCGGGCTGAGACTGGGCCTGTGGAACGAGGAGCGCGGCGCGTATCTCGACGGCGAAGGCCGGCCCGTGCGGCCGGAGGGCGCGGGGCGCACCCGCGTGGATTCCTCGCGCGGCGCCGCGCTGGCACTGCTGCGGCACGACCCGGCGCTCGCCGAGGACCCGCAGCTGCTGGAGGCCGTGTCCGCGGCACTGCGGCTGGCGCTGGAGAACGTCTGGCTGCGCAACCAGGCCAAGGAAGTGACCTCGCGCATCGTCCGGGCCGCCGACACCGAACGCAAGCGGCTGGAGCGGGACCTCCACGACGGCGCCCAGGCCCGGATCGTCTTCGCGCTGATGGCGCTGCGCCGCCTGGACAGGGGGCTCGCGGACCATCCGGACGAGTCGCTGCGCCGTTCGGTCGCCGAGGTCGAGAGCAGTCTGAAGCTGGCGCTCGAGGAGCTGCGGGGCATCGCGCACGGCATCCATCCGGCCGTCCTCACCCGTGAAGGCCTCGGTCCGGCGCTGAAGGCGCTGGCGGAGCAGGCCCAACTGACCGTCGTCGTGGCCGCCGAACCCCGACGGTACGATCCGGTCGTCGAGTCCACCGCCTACTTCACCGTCTGCGAGGCGTTGTCCAACGCCGCCAAGCACGCACGGGCGAAGGCCGTGAGTGTCTCCGCCCGGCACCACGACGGCAAGCTGGTCATCGAGACGGTCGACGACGGCGTCGGCGGCGCCGACACGGGGCGCGGCAGCGGTCTGCTCGGCCTCGCGGACCGGCTCGCCGCCGTCGACGGCGTACTGCACATTCACAGCCCCGCGGGCGGCGGGACCAGGATCAGGGCGGAGCTGCCGTGCGTGTGATCGTGGCCGAGGATTCGGCGATTCTGCGGGAGGGGATCGTACGTCTTCTCACCGACGAGGGCTTCGAGGTGCCCGCGCACTGCGGGGACACCGGCCCCCTGCTCGACCTGGTCGCCCAGCACCGGCCGGACGTGGTCCTGCTGGACATCCGGATGCCCCCGACACACACCGACGAGGGCATCCGAGCGGCGGCCGCCATCCGCGAGCGCCACCCCGGCACCGGAGTGCTGCTGCTGTCCCAGTACGTCGAGACCGCCGGCACCGTCCAGGCGCTCCTGCAGAACCAGCGCGGATTCGGCTACCTCCTCAAGGAACGTGTCGCCGACGCCGACGAACTCGCCGACGCGCTGAAGCGGGTCGCCGCCGGCGGGACCGTCGTGGAGCCGGAGGTCGTCGCCCGGCTGATGGACACCGCCCGGCCGGCGGACCCGCTCGACGAACTCACCGCCAGGGAGCGCGAGGTGCTGGCTCTCATGGCCGAGGGGCGGTCCAATGAGGCCATCGCGCAGCGACTGGTCATCGGCGGCAAGACGGTGGAGACGCACGTACGGAACATCTTCACCAAGCTGCAGCTCGAAGCCGACCTCATGGACCATCGTCGGGTGATGGCCGTGTTGACGTATCTGCGAGCCTGACCCTCGCCAGACTCGGGCCGGCGCCCCGCTCCGGGGACGGCAGTTCCCCCGTACTCCCCCGTGAGTCCCCCGTGTTTCCCTGCCGTCTCCCGGAGCGGTGCCGGTGAGAACAACCGTAATCGGGCCCGGATCCCAGGACATCAGGGTCAGCCCTGAGATCCGGAACCGGAGCGACCAGGTCTGGATCGGCGACCGGCTGGTCCTCGCCGTGCGTGTCAGTGGCGCGGGAAGTACGCCTTCGGCAGCCGCATCCCGCGGTCGGCCATGATCTGCCGGACACGGTCCGGGTAGTTCGTGATGATGCCGTCGACCCCCATGTCCATGA
Source organism: Streptomyces sp. KR55 (assembly GCF_052245645.1). NCBI lineage: Bacteria > Bacillati > Actinomycetota > Actinomycetes > Kitasatosporales > Streptomycetaceae > Streptomyces > Streptomyces sp. KR55. The sequence goes on from NZ_JBQQCE010000313.1 coordinate 2,456, forward strand.
GCGCCTCCACCGTGGCCGGGTCGTCGCAGGTCCACGGGACGACCTTCAGGCCCCGCGCGTGGGCCTCGGCGATCATCGTGCGGTCGGGGTAGAAGCGGAAGCCGGGGTCGCCGATCTTGCCGTTCTGCGGGAAGCCGTAGTTGGGGGAGAGCGCCTTCACGCCGGGGACGGCCGCGGCCGCCCTGACGAAGTCGCCGTCGTAGTCGTCGGCGTCGATCCCGCCCAGCCAGGGGGAGGCGCCGGGCTTGCCGACCTGGAGGAAGTCGTAGTTCGTCAGCGCCACCAGCGGCCACCGCGGCGCGAGCTGGTGCATCTCCTTCAGCGCGCCCCAGTCGAAGGACTGGATGGTGACCTGGCGCTCGAGGCCCGAGGCGCGGATCTCCTCGTACACGCGGCGCACGAACAGCTCACGTGGCGCGGTCTGCTCGGGTGCTCCCGCTTCGACCTTCGTCTCGATGTTGAGGGTGACCTGCCTGGCCTTGTAGCTCTTGACGAGGTCCAGGACGTCCCGGAGCTCGACCATGCGGGCGCCCTTGATCTGCTCCTGCTCGGGGTAGCCGGGCAGTTGCTGGTAGCCGCAGTCCATGGTGCGGATCTGGGCCAGCGTCAGGTCCTTGATGTACTTGCCGACGTACGGGTACATCGGGTCGCCCGGCGTGACCGGTGCCGTGTCCCGGCACTTCTGGGCGCTGACCTGCCGGTCGTGGGTGACGACGACCTTCCGGTCCTTGGTGACCTGGGTGTCCAGTTCCAGCGTGGTGACGCCCAGCCGCAGCGCCTTGCCGAACCCTTCCAGGGTGCTCTCGGTCGTCATGCCGAGGCCGCCGCGGTGGGCCTGCAGGTCGAAGTGCGACTTCTGGGGCAGGACGCCGGGGTCACTCGCCGTCGTCGCATGGGCGGCCGTCGGGAGGGCGAGCACCGGCACCAGGGCCAGGCCGGCGAGGAAATGTCTTGCGGACATCGAAACCTCACTCGTTGGGGGTTGGGGCGATCCCAGGACGCTAGTTCGACGCCGGGCGCGGGTGAAGACCTCGACGTGATGCAGCTGTGAACGCTCGACGAACCCGAGGGTGACTGGGCGGTCGCCCGAAAATGGCAGGCCGGCCGCCGGGGGAGCGCGGCATCATGGCGGTCCGCCGCCGCCCGTGCCACCGGGGCGCGCGATGAATCCGGGGGGGACCTGTGACCGTGACGAACATCCTGCTGTCCGGCGTCGTCGGCTCGACCGCCTACGGACTGGCCCACAAGGGCTCCGACGTGGACCGGCTCGGCCTGTTCGCCGCCCCCACCGAGGCCCTGCACGGCCTGCACGGCCCGAAGGAGTCCCACGTCACCACGGCCCCCGACCGCACCCTGCACGAGGCGGCGAAGTGGTGCCGGCTCGCGCTCGGCGGCAATCCGACCGTCATGGAACTCGTCTGGCTGCCGGAGGAGTTGTACGAGGTGCGGACGGAGCTCGGCGACGAGCTCATCGGCATCCGGGCGTCCTTCCTGAGCGCCCGGCGGGTCCGCGATGCCTATCTCGGGTACGCCACACAGCAGTTCAGGAAGCTCCAGAGCCGCGGCGACGGTTCGTTCTCCGCGGACACCCGCAAGCGCACCGCGAAGCACGCCCGCCACCTCAAGCGACTGTGCCAACAGGGCTACGAGCTCTACACCACCGGGCAGTTGACCATCCGGGTCGAGGACCCCGAGAGCTACCACACCTTCGGTGAGCAGGTCGCCGCCGACCCGGCGTCCGCGCTGCCCCTGCTGCGCCGTTTCGAGGCGGCCTTCGACGAGTCCCGCACCGTACTGCCCGAACAGCCTGACGAGACGGCCGCGGAGGCGTGGCTGCGGCGGGTCCGGGCGCGCCTCTACACACCGGACGCGGTCCGGACGTAGACCTCGAGCAAGGATTCCGGACGTAGACCTCGAAAAATCCGGTGCCCCGCGCCCACCCGGTTCCCTACACTCACCACGTTCCGAAGAGTGAGTCGAGTGAGGGGAGCCGGGCCGTGCGTGACCGCATCGCCGTCATCGTTCCCCGCTCCCGCTTCGAGGTGATCCTCGTGTCTCCGGCCGCCCGGTGCCCGCTGCGCGGCCGGTACCGGACGCCCGTGACGAACGACTGAGCCACGCGCAACACCAACGCCTGGCATCTGCCTGCCCGTTCCGTCCGGGAATCGCGCTGCCCTTTCACCGAACCATCCCGAAAGGCCATGGGCCGTGCGTACCGCACTGAATCGTCGACCGACCACCGTTCGCAACCTCGGCATCCTCGCCCACGTCGACGCCGGCAAGACCACCGTCACGGAACGGATCCTCTACACCACCGGCACCACCCACCGGCGCGGCGAGGTCCACGACGGCACGACCGTCACCGACTTCGACCCCCAGGAACGCGACCGTGGCATCACCATCTTCGCCGCCGCCGTCAGCTGCACCTGGGACGGGCACCGCATCAACCTGATCGACACGCCCGGGCACGTCGACTTCGCCGACGAGGTGGAGCGATCGCTGCGGGTGCTCGACGGGGCGGTCGCGGTGTTCGACGCCGTCGCGGGGGTCGAGCCGCAGAGCGAGTCCGTGTGGCGGCAGGCGGACCGGCACGGCGTGCCGAGGATCGCCTTCGTCAACAAGCTGGACCGCGCGGGAGCCGCCCTCGACACTGCCGTCGCCTCCATCCGGGAGCGGCTGCACCCGGCACCGCTGGTCGTGCAGCTGCCGATCGGCGCCGAGGACGCCTTCACCGGCGTGGTGGACCTGGTGCGCATGCGGGCACTGGTGTGGGCCGACGGCGCGGAGACAGCCGTAACGGAACCGGTCCCTGCGGACCTGCTGGACGAGGCACACCGGCGTCGTCGGCTCCTGGAAGAAGCGGTCGCCGAGCTCCACCCGGACGCGTTCGAGGAGTTCTGCGCCACCTCGGCCCTGTCCGGGCCGACCCTGGCCGCCGCGCTCCGCGACCTGACCCACAGCGGCGACGGCGTGGTCGTGCTGTGCGGTTCGGCGTACCGCAACCGCGGGATCGAGCCGCTGCTCGACGCGGTCGTGTCGTACCTGCCGTCACCGCTGGACGTACCGCCGGTGCGCGGCACGCTCGACGGGGCGGAGCAGGAGCGGGCTGCCGACCCGGACGCACCGCTCGCGGCACTGGCGTTCAAGGTGAGCGCCACAGCGACGGGACGGCTGACCTACCTGCGGCTGTACTCGGGGACGATCGAGAAGGGAGACACCGTGTGGGACGCGGGCGCGCGGCGCAGTGAGCGGATCGGCCGGATCCTGCGTGTGCAGGCCGACCGGCACGCCCAGGTGGAGCGGGCGGTCGCCGGGGACATCGTCGCCGTGGTCGGACTGAAGTCCGCCCGCGCCGGCTCGACTCTGTGCGCGCCGCACGCGCCGCTCGTCCTCGAGCCGCCGAGTGTCGCCGATCCGGTCGTCACCGTGGCGGTCGAGGCCGCACGCTCCGCCGACACCGACCGGCTGGCCACGGCGCTGGACCGGCTGGCCGAGGAGGATCCGTCGCTGGTCGTGCGGACCGACCCCGAGACCGGGCAGACGGTCCTCTCGGGCATGGGCGAACTGCACCTGGAGGTCGCGGTGGAGAAGCTCCGGCGTGCCCACGGGCTGGACGTACAGGTCGGCCGGCCGAGGGTCACCTACCGGGAGACAGTCGTGCGCGGCACGTCCGGGCACGTCCATCGGCACGTCAAACAGGACGGCGGAGCGGGCCAGTTCGCGCAGGTCGTCCTGGATGTCGAGCCGCTGGAGGCGGGCTTCGAGTTCCGTTCGACGGTCGTCGGCGGCCGGGTGCCGCAGGAGTACGTCCGGGCGGTCGAGGCCGGCTGCCGGGACGCCCTGGCCGAGGGGCCGCTCGACGGGCACCCGGTGACCGGGCTGCGCGTCACCCTCACCGACGGGGCGACCCATGTGAAGGACTCGTCCGAGATGGCGTTCCGGACGGCGGGCCGGTTCGCGCTGCAGGGCGCCCTGCGGGCGAGCACGATGGCCCTGCTGGAACCGGTCGTCGAGGTCACCGTCACGGTGCCCGAGGACGCCGTGGGCAGCGTCCTCGGCGACCTCGCCGCCCGGCGCGGCCGGGTCTCCGGCTCGGTCACCCGGTCGGGCTCGGCGGTCGTCACCGCCACGGTGCCGCTGGCCGAACTCTTCGGCTACGCGACCCGGTTGCGCAGCCGCACCCAGGGCCGCGGCACCTTCACGGCCCGGCCCACCGGCTACGCCCCGGCGCCGGACCCGGCACCCGTGCGGTGACGGAACCCGGCGGCCCCTCCCGCACTCACCCGCGGGAGGGGCCGTCACCGGTGCCGTACCGGAGCACGCCTCAGGGATAGGGCACCACCGTCGACGGCACGGTGTTCGCCCCGATGTGGGCGCTCCCGTGTCGTTGATGACGCACTCGTACTGCCCGTGCCCGCTCAGCGAGACGACCCGAACGACACCACCCGCACCCTGGCGGTCGGCCTCCAGGGCTACTCGACCCTCAACGACGTGTACTGGAACCAGATCATGGCCGCCTCGCTCGTGGTGAGTGTCCCCGTGGTAGCGGGCTTCCTGCTGCTCCAGCGCTACCTCGTCGCCGGCCTGACGGCAGGAGCCGCCAAGTGACCAACTCGTCCGACTGTGAAGGGACTTCCGTAACCATCGACTACGCCGCCCTCCCCGACGACTTCCTGTGGGGCACGGCACCTCGGCGTACCAGATCGAGGGAGCCGTGGCGGAGGACGGCCGTTCGCCGTCGATCTGGGACACCTTCTCGCACACCCCCGGCAAGATCGCCGGCGGCGACCACGGCGCCGGGGCCTGCGACCACTACCACCGCAGGCGCGAGGACATCGACCTGATGCGCCGCCTCGGCACGAACGCGGGTGCGTCGGGCGGTCTGAGGGGCGAGGACTCCGGTGGGCGTGGGATATGGGGAGCGGGCGCCCACCGGGCTGGAGGTGGTGCGGTGCGGCCGGGCCCCGGGCGGCTGCCCCGGGACCCGGCCGGCCGCTGCTGTCATCTGCTCGTGAGCAGGGACTCCAGGGCGCTCGCCGTCGCCGGGTGGCGGGTCGTGAGCGCGGCGCCGGCTGATGGGGAAGGACCGGCCGTCGCCGCCCATGCGCCGTCGCAGCCGAGCAAGTCCGCCACCGCGTCGCACGTCGCCGGATGCGTCGCCAGCAGCGCCACGCCGGTGGGCGCCGCCGGGACATCGGGCGTCGCCCATCCCTGGGCGCAGCCCAGCAGCTCCGCCACCGCGTCGCAGGTGGCCGGGTGGGCCGGGAGCAGGGCGGCACCCCGGCGCGAGGGCTCCTGCGTGGCGCGGCGGGCGGTGAGCGGAGCCGGAGGCTGCGCCCGCCACGGCGGTATCCACGCGTCCAGCGCCGCCAGTCTGCCCGGGAAGATCCGGCCGGCCTCGCGGATCAGCAGCGGGGCGAGTTCCGCTGCGCTCGAGCGCAGGGTGGTGATCAGGAGCGGGAGCCACGGCAGGAGTACCGCGTCCGGCAGGCGCCCGAAGGCGTTCGACACTGCCTCCACGACCACATCCGCCAGCCCCGGCACGGGATCCAGCGCGTGCACGAAGCCGCTCAGGTAGCGCGGGTAGGCGGGCACCACCAACGGGTTGTCCAGCAACTCGTCGCACCGGCACCGCAGTTCGGCCCGGGACAGGGTGCCGAGCTGCACCTGCGCCGCCCACAGCAGTGCCGTCTTCGACGGGTCGTCGGGGTGGCACTGGGCGACCGCGAGCTCCAACTGCGCCCGGTCGCAGCCCAGCGACAGGGCCAGGCTCTCCATGCTGAACAGGAAGCCGAGCATCGCCGCGACCTGCCCCACCGTCGCGTCCTCGTCCCGGATCGCCGTCGGCAGCAGCGTGCAGTAGTGGGCGTAACCGGTCTTGACGAAGGACTCGATCCACGCCGGCAGTACCGGCTCGCTGGTGCGGTAGTACGCCAGCAGCGCCCGCACCCGGCGCAGCACCTCCGGCGCGCCGTCGACGCTGCGCTCGGCGGCGAGCACCTTCAGGGCGTGCGTGCCGAGCTCGTCGGCGAGGCGGCGGCTGCGCAGGTACAGCGTCGCGTCCTCGACCGCGGCGAGCACTGTCGCCGTGGTCGCCTGCGGCCCGTACGCCTCGCGTCGCAGCCGCTGCTCCAGCACCTGTTCGAGGCTGACGCCCTCGTAGCCGAGCTCGATGAGGGCCCGCTGGTGGGTGCCCAGCGCCAGGTCCCACGACTCCTGGATCGACCGCTCGCCGAGCCGCCGCTCGCCCATGATCGGCCGCGCCGCTCCCTGCGGCATCAGACGCCGCAGCATCCACAGCACGTCGGAGCACGCCCTGAGTTCCGGCCGGGAGGCCATGTCCAGCAGGGCCCGTTTCACCCCGCGCTGCTCGAGCTTCAGCTCCAGCGGTGCGAGCCGGTCGTACACGTCGCGCGCGAGCGGCGGCAGCGCCTCGTAGCCGACCTGGCCTATCCGGTCGCCGCCCATCATGATCTCGACGAGACGGCGCACGTCCCGGCGCCCGGGGACGCTGTCCTTCTCGATGCAGGTGACCGCCGCGTCCTGGAAGTCGTACGGCGTGGGCTTGGCCCGGTCCCGCATCCCGGCGAGCAGGATCGACGTCTCGAAGACGGCGATGGCGTCGGCGGTGGAGGCGAGATAGCCGTTGCGGCGGGCCGCACGCACGATGTCCACCGACCAGCCGAGCAGTTCGGCCTCGTCGAGACTGTCGAGGACGGGGGGTCTGCGCAGGAAGCCGGACAGCCGGTCTGCGGCGGTGGCCGGTTCCTGTGTCGGGACCGCGACTTGCTTCCCCCGGGACTTCCTCGCCGAGGGCTTCTTCCCTCCGGCCTGGCCCGCCAGCCGGTACGGCTGCACACGGGTGCGCTTCAGACTCTTCGCCCACTCGGTCGCGGCGATCGACACCGAGCCCGCGGCGAGGCCGAACTGCGCCTCGATCGCCGCGTGGCTCGACGGGATGAGCCCGTACTGCCAGGTGGTGACGGTACGCGGGGAGATCGTGAACGTGTCGGCCCCGTGCACGCCGAACTCCTCGACACGGCTGGCCGCGTGGAACGCGCCGCAGACGTACAGGCAGTCGTCGGGATCGGTGCCGGTGGCCGCCAGGTGCTCGCGCATCCGGGTCCACATGTACCGCTCGCGGTCCTCGTCCACGCGCACGCGTGCGGGATCGCCGGGGGCGAGCCGCCGGAACAGGCTGCCGATCAGGAACATCACCTGGCGGTACGTGTCGTGATCGCTGTCGCCGAGCGGCACCTCGACGTACTGGTGCCACCACTCCGACCAGTGCCGCACCTTGCCGTGGCGCAGCAGATGCTCCTCCAGTTCGGCGAACCGCGGCCGCAGGTCGCCGATCTCGACGCCGACGGCTTCGCCGTGCAGTGCGGCCTCCGCCTCGGCCGGGGGAGTATCGGCGTCCTCGGGCGTGGGCTCCGGTGTGCGCTCACCGCGGGTGTCCCACTGGAAGACGTGGTCCGAGGACCGGTCGACCAGCACCAGTTCGACGCCCGGGGTGTCGAGGGCGTACGCGATGGCCTGGTACTCGGCGGACGCCTCGGTGATCGGCGCGACGACCGACAGCGGCGCCCACTCGGCGGGGAAGCCGTCGACGTCGCCGGCGAACGCCTGCACCGCCACCGGCAGCCGGCAGTTGCGCAGCTCGGTCAGCAGCGGCGCCATGTCCTCGCACAGCTCCAGGTAGACGACCTTGGGCTGCTTCTCACGCAGGCGGCGGGCCATGGCGACCGCCGAGGCGGGCGAGTGGTGGCAGACGGGGAAGATCTCCAGCGGCTCGCGCACCGCGCGGTCGACGTCGTCGACCATGCCGAGCAGGATGCTCTCCAGCGCGTCCGGACCGCCCGCGAACGTGGCCGCCGCCTCCTGCAGTTGCCCGCGCAGCGCGCCGAACGTGCTGCTCTCGTGGGGCCCGCTCATGCCAGCGTGGCGATCGCGTCGCGGCCGCCCTCGAGGAACTCGGGCCAGGAACCGCCCTCCTCCTTGCTGCGCGGCTCGACGACACCGTGCAGGTACTTGTTGAGGATGGCCAGGTCCTCGGGCTCGCGCCGGGCGAGGGAGCCGACGAGCGAGGAGGCGAGGGTGCGGGCGGTCAGGGCGCGCTCGCCGAAGAAGTTGCTGTGCAGCACGGCGTCCTCCAGCACACCGATCTGCTCGGCCGTGGACAGCGCCGACTCCAGCTTCTCGTCGTCGCTGCTCGCCGCGGCGGCGGAGGCGCGCAGATCGGCGAAGCTCTGCAGCAGAACGTCGAGGAGGGTCGGCGGCACGTCCAGGTCGATGGCGTGCCGGCGCAGCAGTTCCTCGGTGCGGAAGCGGACGATCTCCGCCTCGCTCTTCCTGTTCGTCACGACGGGGATGCGGACGAAGTTGAAGCGGCGCTTCAGCGCGGACGACAGGTCGTTGACGCCGCGGTCGCGGCTGTTGGCGGTGGCGATGATCGAGAAGCCGGGCTTGGCGAAGACGATGTTGTCGCTGCCGCTGCTCTCCAGCTCGGGAACCGAGATGTACTTCTCGGAGAGGATGGAGATCAACGCGTCCTGCACGTCACTCGTGGAACGGGTCAGCTCCTCGAAGCGGCCGATGGCGCCGGCCTCCATCGCGGTCATGATCGGCGAGGGGATCATCGACTCCCGGGACTGGCCCTTGGCGATGACCATGGACACGTTCCACGAGTACTTGATGTGGTCCTCGGTGGTGCCGGCCGTGCCCTGCACCACCAGCGTGGAGTTGCGGCAGATCGCGGCGGACAGCAGCTCGGCCAGCCAGCTCTTGCCCGTGCCCGGATCCCCGATGAGCAGCAGACCGCGGTCGGAGGCGAGGGTGACGATGGAGCGCTCGACGAAGCTGCGATCGCTGAACCACTTCTGCGAGATCTCCCGGTCCAGGCCGTCGGAGCGCTCGGAGCCGAGAATGAACAGGCGGACCATCTTCGGCGACAGACGCCACGAGAACGGCTTGGGGTTGTCGTCGATCGACTCCAGCCAGTCGAGCTCCTCGGCGTACTTGATCTCGGCGGGAGCGCGCAGCAGGTCGGACATGAAGAGAAAGCCTTTCCATACGGGGATCACCGGCACAGCGAGAGGTGTCGGGTGATCAGGTGAGGAACGTCTTGAGCTCGTGCACGAGCTTCTTGATGTGGCCGGAGATCACCGGCGTG
>NZ_JBQQCE010000314.1:0-11530 GCF_052245645.1 Streptomyces sp. KR55
TCCAGAATTCCGGCCTCGGCGGCTGGGGCCAGTCGTCGACGCCGGTCGCGATGAGCGTGTTGGGGAGCGTGAAGAGCGCGCCGCCGGCCCCGGCGACGAGGCCGAGGCGGTCGGCGGCGCCGTACGCCATGGCCGTGAGCAGGGCGCTGTAGGCGGCGACGGGGACGCGGAGGTCGGCTGGTAGGTCGGGCCAGAGCAGGGCGACGGTGGTGAGCAGGGCGCCGGCGTAGCCGAAGGCGAGAAGGCGTCCACGCGCGCGTGGAGCCGTTGTCCGGCATCTCCGGAAGAGGACGAGGTAGCACACGTGCCCGGCGGCGAAGGAGGCCATCCCGGCGAGGAAAGCGGGCTCGGCGTCGGACAGCAGCAGGACGTCGCCGCCCCAGCCGAACAGGAGGGCGACGACGAGCAGCCGGGGCGCGCCGCGCAGGGCGGCCCACGCGGCGAGCATCGGCATCAGGAGCGGCTTGGCCACGGTGTGGCCGGGCTCGAAGCCGACCGCGAGGGAGGCGAGGTCGACGAGGGCGGCCGAGCCGAAGGCCGCGAGGAGGATCCGGTGCGGTCTCACGCGGTCGCGGACTCCTCGGCGGGCTTCGGCGCCGACGTCGGTGCCGGCACCGGCACCGGCTGCCAGCCCGGCCCGCAGAACACCCGTCCCGCGCGCTCGCGCCAACTGCTCGCCGCGCGCACGTCCTTGGCGATGGCGACGTATTCGTGGGTGGCGACCTCAAGCGGGTTATAGGTGCTGATGTTCTTGGTCAGCCCGTACACCGGCCGCTCGGTCTCGGCGACGAAGGAGCCGAAGAGACGGTCCCAGACGATGAGGATGCCACCGAAGTTGCGGTCGAGATAGCCGCCCTGGGAGGCGTGGTGCACCCGGTGGTGGGACGGCGTGTTGAAGACGAACTCGAACCAGCGGGGCATCTTGTCGATCCGCTCGGTGTGGATCCAGAACTGGTAGACAAGGTTGGCGGAGGAGCAGAACGCCAGCGCCGCGGGGTGCACCCCGAGGGCGACGAGGGGCACGTAGAACGGCCAGACGGTCAGGGACGTCCAGGGCTGGCGCAGCGCGGTGGTGAGGTTGAACTTCCGGCTGGAGTGGTGGACGACGTGGCAGGCCCACAGGATGCGGATGACGTGGTGGCCGCGGTGGGACCAGTAGTAGAAGAAGTCCTGCGCGAGGAGCATCAGCAGGACGGTCCACCACAGGACGGGCACGCGCAGGGGCGTGAGTTCGTAAAGGGCCGTGTAGATCGCGACGATCGGGATCTTCCACAGGAGGTCGAAGAACAGGCTGCCGAGCCCCATGGTGACGCTTGTCACGGCGTCCTTCGCCTCGTAGCCCGCCGCGTCCTCGTCGGGATGGAGCCGGACGCTGATCATCTCGATGACCGTGAGCAGCACGAAGGCCGGTATCGACCAGACCACGACATTGGGGAGGTTCGGCATGCCCTGCACCGTAGAACCGCTGGTCGGCCACGGCTAGACGTTGTTACCAACAAGTATTACCGGCGGTATGCGCTTGCTTGTTGGTGATCTCCGCCAAACAGGCTTCGGCTCGTCAGCACCGGTCCGTCGGGATGACCGACCTGACCTCGCGGATCGGGATCCGGCTCCAGCCCTTCCCCTTGGCCGCCTTGATCGTCACGGCCCGCGAGTCACTCACCACCAGTTCCCCGCACCACGCGCCGTTGCGGGTGCTTACCACCACGTATGGGCCGCCCTTCTGTGAAGCCGCCGGGTCTTCCACAGGTACCAGCCAGGAGATTCCGATCGCGGCGACGATCGCGGACAGTCCGGCGACGGAAAACCGGCGCGCCCTTATGAGAGCGTCCTGCGTGCGCTCGACCTCGTCCAGGACGGCCGCGAGCAGCCGGTCGCCGCTCAGCCACGTCTGCTGCCCGAGCTGACCATGGGCTGCTCGTACTGCGCCCAGGGCTCCGGCGAGCAGGAGCACGAAGGCCAGGACGAGCAGCAGAGCCGTGGTCCAACGCCAGGCGGCCGGCATGCCCGCCACGCTCTCGCGGCCCTTGAGGACGAAGACCACACCGACCAAGCCCGTGAGCCCGGTCAGGCCGTTGCGCCAGCCCTCGGCCTGCCGTCGTACGGCACCCAGCTGGTCGTACTGGAGCTGCTGGCCGAGCTGGGCGAACCGCTTCCTGGCGAGGTCGGTCACGAAGCGCCGTCCTCGCCGGGCGCGGGCACGGGAACATCCCAGAAGGCGCCGCACCCGTTGTCGGGCGACTCCGGCGGCCGGTCGGCATGCGGGTAGCCGCACTGGCAGTAGACAGGTATGGCACCGGTGAGGGGTTCCGGGCGGCGGCTGCGGCTGCCCCGCCACCTTTTGGGCGGTCCGAGGACGCCGTACGCAACCCGGAAGACTCCCTGTGCCCTGCAGGTGGGACAGGGGCCGGTCACCGTGTACCAGCGGCCGTCCGCGGAGCGTTCGACCGAGAAATCGTCCCCTGGCCCGATCGTTGTCTCGTGCTCGCGAAAGGCAGTCGGTTCGTGCGTGGGCATGCGGCTCCTCAGGCGGCGTCTTCTCGGGGTGCATCCGGGGGCTCGTAGAACTCGGGGGCCGGCGTGGGGGCTGGTTCGGCCGGGTGGTCGTGCGGCACTTCAAGGGCGAACAGCTGTGCGTACCGGCGGAGCCTCTCGTGGATCCATGCGGTCGGCTGTTCCAGCTCGCGGGCGGCAACGGCGATGCGCTCGGATGTCACCCGCCCGGTGAGCGCAGGAGCGCCGCCGGTGTAGTACTCACTGAGCAGGATCAGGTCCTGCCACAGCGGGACATCGTCGATGTCAGGGCGGCCCACGAGGAGTTCGAGGCCGAGGGGACGGTAGAGCGCCAGCCGGTCCCATGCCTGGTCGAGGGACCAGCCGAAACGAGCTGCGACCCGGAGGAGGTTCAGAGGGCCGACCTCCCTGGACTCGCCCAGCAGGTCCGGCTCGAAGAGCGCGGAGTCATACGCGTCGGGCCGGTGTTCCCGCCAGGGCCCGTCGGCGTCTTCCGGCTGTTTCCACAGCACACCCAAGGGGGCATAGCGGCACAACACGGCCATGCTCTCACCGAGGGTGAGGTCGTCGCTCCGGGCGTGGGCCACGAGGGCCGCAGGTGTGGGCGGGTTCCAGTGAAATCGCGAGTCCTGGTAGTCGAAGGAGCAACAGGCATCGACGTCCGCGCTCGTGGGACGGGACCGGGCAAGTGCGGTCCCGGGCGGCAGCGCCAGGGACGAGGCGTCGAACCCGAGGAGCGGTCCGAGTTCCACCAGCCGCGCGACAGCCTTGCCGAGCGTCCTTCCCGTGTGTCCCGAGACCACGAAGACGTACCGCAAGTCGAACTCGCCCCTTGCTGTTGCCCTTCCGGCCTCCGCCAGGCCGGCGCGGAACTCGGGCAGAGAATCATCCACGGGGACGAGCTCCCAGTCGCTGCTCGGCAGGGCGCGCCAGCGTTCGGCGAGGCTCGGGGCCGCGGCATCCACCAGTCCGATTGCGGACAGCTCCTGGAGCCGCTCAACGACATCCTGCGTCTCGGCTTGCACCTTGCACACCGCGACGGCTGTCTCCAGCAGAGAGGCGGGGTACGCCGCGACATCGAGCTCCTGGCCGAATGCGTGCTCCAGGGCAGCTCCCAACAGCTTGCCGTCGAGCGGGGTGAAGACCCGGTCGGCCAGAGCACCGAAGTCCTCTGTCTCCATGCCCATCGCCGTCATGAGCCCGGAATAGCGCTCCACCACCTCGCCAACAGTGATCCCCAAGAGGCCAGAGGCCCGCACCAGTTGGCGCAGGGACAGCCTGACGCCTTCGCTGCTGCGCAGCCGGACGCCGAAGCACCTCCAAAACTCCTCCAGGTCATACGGCGACAGGACGTCGTCGAGGTCGTCGGAGTTCATCCACTTGGGCTTCACGACCGGCTCGGGCAGGGAGTCCGGAGGCAATGCGAGCCAGCTGTACCGTTCGAGGGCCTCGGCGTACTTCTCCACCGTTTTCCGGTCTGGTCGGAGGCCTTCCCGCGACTCGGCGAACCGTGGATGCAACGACAGCAGTCGAAGGTCCTCCAGCGCGGCGACGAGGTCCTCCGGGGGCTCAGCGGCGGGATCAGGAAGGGTCAGGGAGAACCCAGCCGCCGCGAAACGCCGAGCCCTGTGCAGGGCTTCGCGCAGCGGCAGTTTCGGCACCGCACTGAACACCTCCATCGTGAAGAGCTCCGACCCCAAACTCTCCCAGTCCGAAATTTCCAGGAACGAGAAGCCGTAGCGGTCGCCCTTCAGGATTCGGCGATCCACGGAATCGAGCGCCAGGCGGTGCGCGGCGTCCATATCTGTCAATGGCGGCAGTGCCAGGCCCAGAACCGCGTAGGGCCTCAAGCGCCGCAGGACGCCGCCCAATGTAAGGATCTCGTCTGGCTCACTCAGCACGACCGCGTCTCGCACGATGTCCCAGTCGACGAAACTGCTCACGCGAATCCTGGATTCCCACGCCTGCGGCTCGGGATAACCGGCAACCGTGACCGGTATCGGCAGCGCTCTGATACGCGTGCGCACGGAGAGGCCCGACTTGCGCAGCACTGCGGCCCGCCAAGCCTCCAAGGGCTGAGCTCCGACGAAGTCCGTGATGAAGCGTGCAAACTCGTCGTCAAGTGCGGCCAAGCGCTCGTCAGGGGGGAAGCAGCCGACACTGCGGAAGTCGACGGCAACGGCGGTGTTCCAGCCCAGCCGGCTACTGATGCGTGCGTCGGCGGCGAGTAGTTGTTCCGTCACCCGGCCTATGGCGCCCGGGTGACGGCGAGCGAAAGCCCACAACCATTCCAGGGTGAGCCACTCGGGTGCCTCGAAGGTGGCGCAGGCCTCGTGGATACGGCTGTCGACCCACTCACGGTCATAGGAAAGGATGTCGTTCCGATTGGTGCTGAGGTCGGGAACGTGCGTCTCCCGCAGGTCCACAACGCACCCGAAGGGACGCCCACCCATCACGTGCCAGTCGGGGTCCTCCTCGGAGGGTGCGTAGCTGCTCCTGTTCTTCTCCAGCCACACGCGGGCATTCTCCGCCCGGTCGCCGAACATGCCCTCGGCGTCGACCAGCACTCCGTCCGCCAGAAGGCACCCCTCACCTTCGACCCACCACATGTCCGGGCCCGCGGGTACAGGGCGGCGGCTGTCGCCGAAGTAGTAGAGGGCCTTCTCCTCCCACACGCGGACGACCTCTCGGTCGGTCTCCACCCGCATCCCGAAGTCCGACCGCCAGACGTGCTTGCCGAGCACGTCCGCCACGTCCACACCGTCTCCCTGCACATAGAGCCGCACCCGGGTGCCCCCGGTCGGCTGTGCCTCTTCGCTGCGACGGATCCGGAACAGGCTCCCGCTGGAGGCGATGTCCACCCTGAGTCCGCCGTCCGCCGTCGCCCGCCCGTACTCGTCCGTCGCCCGGGTCCAGATGCTGATCTCGTCCGCCAGCATGAAGTAGCTGAAGACACCGATACCGAAACGGCTGTTGGGGTAGATGCGCAGTGCCGGGTCGGCCCGGCGCCACCGGGCCTGCTCCCGGCGGTACTCCCGGGACTGTTCGAATCGCCGCCCCGCCCGTGCGAAGGTGTTGCGCAGCGTCTCATGCCCCATTCCGACACCGTTGTCCTCGCACTCGACATAGGGGCGGCCCTCGTCGTCCGTGCCGCTCCGGAAGACGATCTCCCCCGCCCAGGTGTACGGGATCTTCTGGGCGGCTCGTCCGAAGCGGACTCGGGCCTGCCGGTAGCGGCAGGCGTCGAGGGCGTTCTGGTACAGCTCGCGCATGGCCAGGGTCGGGTCACCGTACAGACGGTTGCCCATGAGGAGTTCGCGGATCTCGTCCTCGGCCAGGCCGAAGCGCATCAGCGGCGTGCCGTAGGCGCGGTCCTTGGTCCTGACGTCGTACTGCGGACGCAGTCTGCGGCAGGTGACCCGGACCGGCAGGTGGGCCAGGAGGCCACCGGGTTCAGCCGGCGCGACGTGCTGCCGGATGGTCTGCACCGCATCGTCGGTCCACCCGGTGAGGGTTTCCAGCGCCGCATGGACAGCCGGATGCGGGCAGTCGAGGGCGAGGTCGAGCGTCTTGTTCAGGCGATCGCGAGCCCAGCGCAGGCGCCGTACGCTCTCGACGGCGTCGACGGACACCAGCCCGTCGGTGATACCGATGTTGTCGACAAGTACGCCGGGCAGCTGGCGCAGATCACCACCGAGCAGACCCGCGACGCCGATCAGCCAGGACAGCTCGCGCGGCCGCCATCGTTCCGGCGCCCCGTCGGCACGGTCGAGCTCGTCCAGCCTCCAGCGGGCGTCCGAGGGCTCCGGGTCACCCTGGTACGGCCGCGCGGGGGCGAGAGCTGTCTGCCGACAGACACGCACCAGTTCGTCGGTGAGCTCACCGATCCGGGACTCGGGAGCGGCGGCGCCGGTCATCGCCCTGGCCAGCGGGGCGAGGAGTTGGGGGGCGTAGGCGTCCCACAGCTCCTCCTTGGCGCTGACGTGCCGCCGCACGAGCCAGGCGGCCACCGCCGCCGCGTCCTCGGCGCGGCCGCGCCCGGCCAACTCGCGGCCTTTGCGCCACAGCAGGGCGTGCGCCGCGAACGTGTGCTCCAGATCGACGCGTTCGGGGTCGCGTGCCAGGTCACCGGTGGCCCGTGTGAGTCGGTAAGGGTCGACGGCGATCGTGCCCTTGACGCCCATGGAGTACACCGCCTCCCGGACGAAGGGTGCGGCGGCGAGCGCCGCCAGCTCGCCCGCGTCCAGGAGCGGGCCGCCCTGGGTCTGGGAGGGAGCGACCAGGGGGCGCAGGCCTTTGGTCAGTACCCGTACGGGATAGTCGTCGTCGGCCCACGGGTCGGGGACCCGGTTACTCACCGTCGCGCACCACCTCGCGCAGTCCCCGGCCAGCTGGACGAGGGCACGCTGGAGTTCGGCGCGGCGTTCGTCGTCGCAGGAGACCGCGGCCCACAACTCCGAGTCCCGTACCGCCAGGGTCCACTCCTCCTGGAGGGTCCGCCCGGCACAGAGCGTCACCTCCTCGACGGCCCGAGGACCAGAAGGCGCGAAGTGCGGCCTGGGGGTCTGCTTTTCACGGGCGGCGCGCGCGAACTCGGCCGTCCTGCGGGACGTGTGCGCGATGATGTCGGCGACAGTGCGGGGCGAGGAGTCGGCGTGCAGGGCCTCCGCCAGGGCGCGGGAGAAGTGGCTGCCGAGCTTCTCGTCCGAGCCGCAGGTCTGGCCCTGGTCGCAGCCGAAGAGGACGGCGATCCGGTCCCGGCCGGCCGGGAAGCTGGTCGACGATCCGCCGAAGGAGGAGGGCGTGGCCGCGTCCCTGCAGGCGTCAACGGTGAGCAGCACCGTACCGGCCCGGCAGCCTTTCAGCAGTTTGGCGAGGTCGAGACCGATGAGGCTGTCCGCGTCCACCTGGGGCGGTGTCGTGGCCCACGTCAGCTGCGCGTCGGCCGGGACGAGAAAGTCCGCGCCGTCCAACGACAGACCGTGACCGGTGAAATGGATGAGAACCGTGCCGTCCTCCGGTGCAGTCGCGCACACGCGGCTGACCGCGCTGCGGATCCGGGGGCCCTGAGCAGGGTCGTCAGGGGTGGCTCCGATGACCTCGACGCTGTAGCCGGAAGAGCGCAACGCCTCTGTCATCAGTACGACGTCGCGACCGACGGTGTCGGTCAAATCCTCGAAGACATCGGCGAGTTCGTATTTCGGCACAGCGATGATCAAAGCCTGTCGGCTCTCGCCCATGTCCGGCTGCCTCCCCCTCCGGTCACCAACCGACGACTGCACGTCAGGATGACACAGACGGACTCTGCTGCGACGCGGTTCGGGGCACCTCAGGAACGGCACTGTCAGTAGCGGCCCCTATCCTCAATGACCATGCTCGAAGACCGCACGACCGCAGTGCCCTCCCCCACAGCGTGGCCGGCCGCGTATCCCCACGGATATGCGGTCGTCGACGTGGAGACCACGGGCCTGGCCCGGGACGACCGGATCATCTCCGCGGCCGTCTACCGGCTGGACGGACGCGGCGAGGTCGAGGACCACTGGTACACGCTGGTCAATCCGGAGCGGGACCCCGGGCCCGTGTGGATCCACGGTCTGACGAGCGAGGTGCTCGAGGGGGCGCCGCTCTTCCAGGACATCGCCGAGGAGTTCGCGACCCGGCTGGAGGGCCGGGTGCTCGTCGCGCACAACGCCGTGTTCGACTGGCAGATGATCGCCCGGGAGTACGCGCGCGCGAAGAGCGAGGCCCCGGTGCGCCAACGGCTGTGCACCATCGCCCTGTCCAAGGTGCTGGAACTGCCGCTGCCCAACCACAAGCTCGAGTCGCTGGCCGCGCACTTCGGCGTCGTCCAGCAACGGGCGCACCACGCACTGGACGACGCGCGCGTGCTGGCCGAGGCGTTCCGGCCGAGCCTGAGGGCCGCGGCCGAGAGCGGCATACGGCTGCCGCTGCACGAGTGCCGGCCGCTGACCGAGTGGTGGGAGCCGCCCGCGCCCCGCATCGGACAGCAGGCGACGGGCGGGTACGGCGGCTACCGGCCGGGCAGTTGGCGGCCCTCCCGCAAAAGGCCCGCCTGCCCGTATCCCAACCCAGGTCGGTATGAAGAGGGCAAACGCCTCAAACAGGGCATGCGGGTCGCCTTCTCGGGGGACACGTCGGTCGAGCGCGAGCTGCTGGAGGACCGTGCGACCGAGGCCGGGCTGCATGTCTCCACGAGCCTGTCCCGGCTGACCAGCCTGCTCGTCACGAACGACCCGGAATCGGGCACGTCGAAGGTCGTCAAGGCCCGGCAGTACGGCACGCCGGTGGTCGACGAGGCGGCGTTCGGACAGCTCCTCGGGGACGTGGAACCGGCGTCGGAGCCGTGAACCCGGCGCCACCGGCCGGCAGCCGTACGGATGGGTGATTGCCGGACGACTCGCCCGCCGCCCGCTCGCCCGTGCCGCGGAGACGGCTCACCCTGTGGCGCATGGCGACATGTGAAGTTTGCGGCAATAACTACGGAATGACCTTCGAGGTGCACGCACAGGGCGCAGTGCATGTCTTCGACTGCTTCTCCTGTGCGATCCACCGCATGGCACCCATCTGCGAGCACTGCCGGGTCCAGATCATCGGCCAGGGCGTCGAGGCCGAGGGCCACTGGTACTGCGGCGCCCACTGCGCCCGCGCAGAGGGGAAGGTGGGGATCATCGACAAGGTCTGAAACGCTCCGAGCCCCACCCGATCCCCTGCGGCACACCCCAGCGACAGCACCCCGCAGTCCGAGATGTACGGTCGTGGGGTGTACCGCTTCCTGTTGTCCCGGCAGTGGGTGATCCTCACCCTTGTCGCCCTCGCGCTCATCCCCACGATGATCGAGCTGGGCTTCTGGCAGCTTCACCGGCACGAGAACAGGGTCGCGCTGAACAACGTGATCGCCGACTCGCTGGCGGCCGAGCCGGTCCCGGCCGAGTCGCTGACCTCGCCCGGCGCCGAGGTCGAGGACGCGGACCTGTACCGCCGGGTCACCGCGAAGGGCCGCTTCGACACCGCGCACGAGGTCGTCGTACGCCGCCGGACCAACGCGGACGACGAGGTCGGCTTCCATGTCCTGACGCCCTTCGTTCTCGACGACGGCAAGGTCCTCCTGGTGAACCGGGGCTGGATCCCCGCGGACGGCCCCAGCCAGACGGCGTTCCCGAAGATTCCCGCACCGGCGGAGGGCGAGATCACCGTCACCGGGCGGCTGATGCCCGACCAGACGACCGCCGAGAGCGGCATCAAGGACGTCAGTGGGCTGCCGGACCGCCAGGTCATGCTGATCAGCAGCGAGCAGGCGGCCGAGCGCCTCGGCAAGCAGGTCCTCGGCGGCTACATCGAACTGACCTCGCCCGAACCCAAGGGCGACACGCCCGAGCTGATCCCGGCTCCGGACCACGACAGCATCGGCAACCACATGGCCTACGCCATCCAGTGGTGGCTGTTCTCCGCGGGCGTCCCGGTCGGCTGGGTCATCCTCGCCCGCCGCGAGATCCGGGACCGCGCGGAGGCGGCGAAGCAGGAGCAGACGGAGGCGGAGCCGGCGACGGTGTAGAGCGGACACGCCCTACCCCCGTCACCCGCCCGGCTCTTGCCCGGATTGCCCCCACGGTCCCCCGGGAACCCGGAATCCGTGTATCCGCCCCCCGAGAACCGAGCCGAGAACAGCGCCGGCATCGGCACCGTGAACCGCATCGAGGACTACGCCCTCATCGGCGACGAACAGACCGCCGCCCTGATCGGCAAGGACGGCTCCGTCGACTGGCTCTGCCTCCCCCGCTTCGACTCGGCCGCCTGCTTCGCCAAGTTGCTCGGCGACAAGGAGAACGGCCACTGGCGGATCGCCCCCAAGGGCGCCGAGGGCCACTGCACCCGCCGCGCCTACCGCCCCGGAACACTGGTCCTCGACACCGAGTGGGACACCCCGGAGGGATCGGTCCGGGTCACCGATCTGATGCCGCAGCGGGACCGCGCACCCGACCTCGTACGCGTCGTGGAGGGCCGCAGCGGCCGGGTGACCGTACGCAGCACGCTCCGTCTGCGCTTCGACCACGGCTCGATCGTGCCGTGGGTGCGCAGGACCGACGGCCACCGGGTGGCCGTCGCGGGCCCGGACTCGGTGTGGTTGCGCAGCGAACCCGCCGTGCGCACCTGGGGCGAGGACTTCGGCACGCACTCGGAGTTCACGGTCGAGAAGGGCGAGAAGGTCGCGTTCGTCCTCACCTGGCACCCCTCCCACGAGCCGCGCCCGCCCCTCGTCGACCCGTACCAGGCGCTGCGCAGCAGCGTCACCGACTGGCGGGCGTGGGCGGCCCGCTGCCGTTACCACGGCCCCCACAGGGACGCGGTCGTCCGGTCGCTGATCACCCTCAAGGCCCTCACCTACGCGCCGACCGGCGGCATCGTCGCCGCGCCCACCACCTCTCTTCCGGAGGAGATCGGCGGTGTGCGCAACTGGGACTACCGCTACTGCTGGCTGCGCGACTCCACCCTCACCCTGGGCGCGCTGCTGTCGGCGGGCTACCAGGAGGAGGCGGAGGCCTGGCGCAACTGGCTGCTGCGGGCGGTCGCGGGCGACCCGGCGGACCTGCAGATCATGTACGGGCTGGCGGGTGAACGGCGGCTTCCGGAGTACGAGCTGCCCTGGCTGACCGGTTTCGCCGGTTCCGCACCCGTGCGGATCGGCAACGACGCCGTACGGCAGTTGCAGCTGGACGTGTACGGCGAGGTCATGGACTCCCTGTCGCTGGCCCGGCTTTCGGGCCTGTCCGTCAAGCCGCACATGTGGCGCCTGCAGTGTGCCCTGATGAAGTTCCTGCGTACGGCGTGGCGGCAGCCGGACGAAGGGCTGTGGGAGGTGCGCGGCGGCCGACGCCAGTTCGTGCACTCGAAGGTGATGGTGTGGGTGGCCGCCGACCGCGCGGTACGCACACTGGAACGGCATCCGGAGCTCGAGGGTGACCTGGCGGGCTGGCGGGAGATGCGCGAGGAGGTGCAC
>NZ_JBQQCE010000315.1:0-11528 GCF_052245645.1 Streptomyces sp. KR55
CGGTCGGCTTGGAGCGCGGCTTGGAGTACTGGCCGGCGATCCGGCCCACCTTCACGACGGGCACGGACGCGGCGTACGTCAGCACCGCACCCATCTGGAGCAGGGTCTTGAGCTTGTTGCGGATCTGGTCCGCGGACACCGCGTCGAAGGCCTCGGCGCAGTCGCCGCCCTGGAGGAGGAACGCCTCTCCCTTGGCGACGGCCGCCATCCGGGCGCGCAGCTGGTCGCACTCGCCCGCGAAGACGAGCGGCGGATACGACTCGAGGTCCGCGATCACTGCGCGCAGAGCCTCGGCGTCGGGGTACTCGGGCTGCTGCGCCGCGGGCAGGTTTCGCCAGGTGTTGCCAGCGCTGGCGCTGGTCTTAGCGTTCACGGTCACGACGTCAACATTACGGGGTGATGTCCGGCTTCCGGCCCCGTGCCCAGCAAATGAGACGCCAGTAACGGTCTGCGGACATGGGGTAGGGTTCGGCTCATGTTCGCGCACTCGCACCAGACCTGGTGGTGGACCGCTTCTCCGGCGGCCCACTGACTGCGCGTACGCAAGACTTCGCGAAGGCCGCCCGAGGGGCGGCCTTCGGTGTTTTCGCGACCGGGCCGCTCCTCTCTCAGAGACCCTCAGAGAAGGAGCTCCCGTGAACCTGCTCGAACTGCTCGACGATCCCCGCCCCTTCGCTCTGCTCCGCCGCCGTGCTCCCGGCCACGACCACGACGTGGTGGAGCTGTTGCTCGGCCCGGTCAGGACGTACGACCGGCTCGCCGACCTCCCCGACGAGGGCCTGGCCCTGGTGCCCTTCCGCCAGATCCGCGAGCGCGGCTTCGACGTCCGCGACGACGGCACGCCGCTGGTGGCGCTGACGCCGGAGGAGACGTACGAGATCCCGCTCGCCGAGGCCCTGACCCGGCTCCCGGCGCACGAGGTGCGGGTCGAGGGCGGCGGGTTCGACGTCGGCGACGAGGAGTACGCGGAGATCGTCGGGCGTGTGCTGCGGGAGGAGATCGGGCGGGGCGAGGGCGCGAACTTCGTGATCCGGCGGACGTACGGGGGCCGGATCCCGGGGTTCGGCAGGGCCGATGCCCTCGCTCTCTTCCGGCGGCTCCTCGAGGGCGAGCGGGGCGCGTACTGGACGTTTGTCGTGCACACCGGAAATCAAAAAGGGCCCGAAGGGCCTTCCTTGGAAGGGCGGGGGTGGGAGACGGGTGGGCGCACTCTGGTCGGCGCCAGCCCCGAAGTACATGTACGCATGTCGGGCGGCACGGTCGTGATGAACCCGATCAGCGGGACGTACCGCTATCCCGCAGAAGGGCCGACGCCCGAGCACCTGCTCGGCTTCCTCGCCGACGGCAAGGAGATCGAGGAGCTGTCGATGGTCGTCGACGAGGAGCTGAAGATGATGTGCACCGTCGGCGACATGGGCGGGGTCGTCGTCGGGCCTCGGCTGAAGGAGATGGCGCACCTCGCGCACACCGAGTACGAGCTGCGCGGGCGGTCGTCGCTGGATGTGCGGGAGGTGCTGAAGGAGACCATGTTCGCGGCGACCGTGACCGGCTCACCCGTGCAGAACGCCTGCCGGGTCATCGAGCGGCACGAGATCGGCGGGCGGGGTTACTACGCCGGTGCGCTGGCGCTGATGGGGCGCGACACCGGGGGTGCCCAGACCCTCGACTCCCCCATCCTCATCCGCACCGCCGACATCGATGCGGACGGGCGGCTGCGGGTGCCGGTCGGCGCGACGCTGGTACGGGGCTCGGACCCGGCGGGCGAGGTCGCGGAGACGCACGCGAAGGCGGCGGGCGTGCTGGCGGCTCTGGGGGTACGGCCGTCCAGGCCGCGCGAGGAGCGGGCGCGGCCCCGGCTGGCCGACGATCCTCGGGTGCGGGCGGCGCTGGACGGGCGGCGGGCCGCGCTCGCGCCCTTCTGGCTGCGGATGCAGAAGAGGTCGGACGCCCTGGCGGGCCACGCGCTGGTCGTCGACGGCGAGGACACCTTCACGGCCATGCTCGCGCATGTGCTGCAGTCGTCGGGGCTCACGGTCACCGTGCGGCGGTACGACGAGCCGGGGCTGCGGGATGCCGTGCTCGCGCACGAGGGGCCGCTCGTGCTCGGCCCCGGGCCCGGTGACCCGTCCGACCTGACCGATCCCAAGATGCGGTTTCTCCGGGACCTCACCGCCGAGGTGATCAGGGAGCACCGGCACGGTGTGCTCGGTGTGTGCCTCGGGCACGAGCTGATCGCGGCCGAGCTGGGCCTGGAGATCGTACGGAAGGACGTGCCGTACCAGGGGGCGCAGACGACGATCGACCTGTTCGGGCGGGCCGAGACCGTCGGCTTCTACAACAGCTTCGTGGCGCGCTGCGACGACGAGGCAGCCGGGGAGCTGGCCGCGCACGGCGTCGAGCTCAGCCGGAGCGCGACCGGCGAGGTGCACGCGCTGCGTGGGCCCTCCTTTGCCGGGGTGCAGTTCCACCCGGAGTCGGTGCTGACGCTGAACGGCGCCGCGGTCGTGGAGGAGCTGGTCGGTCAGCTGCGCGGCACCAGCACGTTCTCGGAGCGGCGGCCCGCCGTGTAGTCGAGGACGTTGCGCACCGTCGTCTCGACGATCTGGCCGACCGCCTCCTGCGTGTAGTACGCCTGGTGGGAGGTGACCAGGACGTTCGGGAAGGTGACGAGGCGGGCCAGGGTGTCGTCCTCGATGGCCTCCAGGGACTTGTCGAGGAAGAACAGGCCCGCCTCCGCCTCGTACACGTCGAGGCCGACACCCGTGAAGCGGCCTGCGCGCAGTTCGTGCACGAGGGCGGCGGTGTCGATGAGGCCGCCACGGCTGGAGTTCACCAGGATCGCGTCGTTCTTCATCGTCTTCAGGGCGTCCGCGTCGATGAGGTGCTGGGTCTCCGGCATGAGGGGGACGTGCAGGGTGACCAGGTCGGACTCGGCGAGCAGTTGTTCCTTGGGGACGTACCGCATGCCGAGCTGCATACACGCGGGGTTCTCGGCGATGTCCCAGCCGAGCAGCCGCATGCCGAAGCCGTGCGCGATCCGGGCGAACGCCTCGCCGATCTTGCCGGTGCCGAGGACACCCGCGGTGCGGCCGTGCATGTCGCGACCCATCAGGCCGTCGAGACGGAAGTCGAAGTCGCGGGTGCGGGTGGAGGCGCGGACGATACGGCGGTTGACCGCCATGGCGAGGGTCCAGGCGAACTCGGCGACCGCGTACGGGGAGTAGTACGAGACACGGGCGACCGTCATGCCGAGGCGTTCGGCGACGGTGAGGTCGATGTTGTTGAAGCCGGTGGAACGCTGGGCGATCATGCGGGTGCCGGCGGCGGCGAGGGCCTCCAGGACGCGCGGGCCGAGGTCGGCGTTGACGCTGGTGGAGATCACCTCGTGGCCGGCCGCGATGGGGGCGGTGTCCTCGTTGAGGAAGACGTCCAGACAGCGGACCTCGTGGTGGGCCTGGAAGGCTTGCTCGATCAGGGGCTTTTCGTCGGCCTGTACGCCGAAGGCCAGGATCTCCACGGGTGCCCTCCGGGGTTCACCGGAATTGTTGCCGTACGGGGTGAATATACGGGGCTGTGGGTGGGCGTGCTCGGGGGGTGGTTCGCTTACCGGCGCTGGGCGGGGGCCGCCTGCGGCCACCCTCCCCCACTCTCGGCTTCGCTCGCGCGGGGGGGACCCCATGAGCGGGGGACCCCATCGCCCTGGGGGTCCCCCAGGCCCTCAAGACACTGGGGGAGGCACGACTGCCCGCAGGCTGCGGCGAGACCTACAACCCCCTGCGCAGCCGTTCCGGCGAACCCCCGGGTCGCGACCCGGCGATTTCGGCCTCAGCGGCGTCCACGTCCGCCGCCGTCTCGGCGAGCGGGCGCAGCGTCGGCTGTGTCGAGGCCGGGTCGGCGCGGTGAGCGCACCTGCCTGGGCGGGATCCGGGGCGGGCAGAGCTGTGCCGTCGCGTACGGCGGGCCGGACGGTGGCGAGTGTGTCGGCGTTGCGCTCCAGCAGCGCGCGCAGCCCCAGCTCGTTCCACCATCCGCCATACCGCTCCCCCGCCGCTCCCGTTCCTTCCAGTGTCGTCCGTGAGTTGACGAGCTGTCAGCCGAAGAACACCCCGACCTCCTCGTACAGCTTCAGGTCGACCGTCTTCAGCCGCGCCGTGGCCTCGGCGATCGGGACGCGGACGATGTCCGTGCCGCGCAGAGCGACCATCGTGCCGAAGTCGCCGTCGCGGACGCAGTCGATGGCGTGCAGTCCGAAGCGGGTGGCGAGCCAGCGGTCGAAGGCGCTGGGGGTGCCCCCGCGCTGGACGTGCCCGAGGACCGTGGTGCGGGCCTCCTTGCCGGTCCGTTTCTCGATCTCCTTGGCCAGCCACTCGCCGACGCCGGACAGTCGCACATGCCCGAAGGAGTCGAGGGACTCGTCCTTGAGCACCATGTCGCCGTCCTTCGGCATGGCCCCTTCCGCAACGACCACGATGGGCGCGTACGACGCCTTGAAGCGGGAGGTCACCCAGGCACACACCTGGCCGACGTCGAAGCGCTGTTCGGGGATGAGGATGACGTTGGCGCCGCCGGCCAGTCCCGAGTGGATCGCTATCCAGCCGGTGTGACGGCCCATCACCTCGACGACCAGGACGCGCATATGGGACTCGGCGGTGGTGTGCAGCCGGTCGATGGCCTCGGTCGCGATGCCGACCGCCGTGTTGAAGCCGAAGGTGTAGTCCGTGGCGGACAGGTCGTTGTCGATCGTCTTCGGCACCCCGACGCAGGGCACGCCGTACTCGTCGGACAGCCGCGCGGCGACGCCCAGGGTGTCCTCGCCGCCGATCGTGATGAGCGCGTCGACCTCCTGCTTGGCCAGGTTCTCCTTGATCCGGGCGATACCGCCCTCGTGCTGGAACGGGTTCGTGCGCGAGGAGCCGAGGATGGTGCCGCCGCGGGGCAGGATGCCGCGCACGGCCGGGATGTCGAGGCGCATGAGGTCACCGTCGAGCGGACCGCGCCAGCCGTCCCGGAAGCCGACGAAGTCATAGCCGTACTCCTGCACGCCCTTGCGGACGATGCCCCGGATGACGGCGTTGAGCCCGGGGCAGTCGCCGCCTCCGGTCAGTACTCCGACCCGCATGGAATTGTCCCTTCGCCGCGGTGGTCGTATGCCCTGCAAGCACGCTAATGGTGATGCAGGTCACTACGGCATGGTCCGTGCGGGCAATTCCGGGGAATGGCCCAGCGGTTGGAGCCACGTGGCTCACTCCTCGGAGCCCAGGCGGCTCACTCCTCGTCGAGTCCCCGCTCTATCGCGTACCGCACCAGCTCCACCCGGTTGTGCAACTGGAGCTTGCCGAGGGTGTTCTGGACGTGGTTCTGCACCGTGCGGTGGGAGATCACCAGTCGTTCCGCGATCTGCTTGTAGCTCAGGCCCTTGGCGACCAGCCGCAGCACCTCGGTCTCGCGCTCGGTCAGCCGCGGCGCCCTGGGCTCGTCGGTGTCCGGTCCCGTGCCGGGTACCGGGTCGGAGGCGAGGCGACGGTACTCGCCGAGGACCAGTCCGGCGAGGCCCGGTGTGAAGACCGGGTCGCCGACCGCCGTGCGGCGCACCGCGTCCAGCAGCTCCTCGGTGGAGGCCGACTTCAGCAGATAGCCGGTGGCGCCGGACTTCACGGCCTCCAGTACGTCGGCGTGCTCGCCGCTCGCGGACAGGACCAGCACGCGCAGGGCGGGGTTGTGGGCCACCAGCTCCTTGCAGACCTGGACGCCGGGCTTGGCCGGCAGATTGAGGTCGAGGACGAGAACGTCGGGCGCGGCGGCCTTGGCGCGCCGGACCGCCTGTTCGCCGTCGCCCGCGGTGGCGACCACCTCGAAGCCGGACTCGGTCAGGTCGCGGGCGACGGCATCGCGCCACATGGGATGGTCGTCGACCACCATCACCTTGATCGTGCCCTGTTGCTCACTCATCGCCGCCCCCGCGCCATCGTCGTGTCCTTCGGTACCTTCAGCTCGACTTCCGTGCCCTGTCCAGGGGTTGAGATCAGCTCGGCCGTGCCGCCCAGATCGCGCAGCCGGCCGCGGATCGACAGGGCCACCCCGAGCCGCCCCTCACCCTCGGCCTGGGCGAGCCGGCCCTCGGGGATGCCCGGTCCGTCGTCGCGTACGGTCACGATCACCGAGTCGGGTTCGTCCTCGACGAGGATCCAGGCCCGGGCGTCCTCCCCGGCGTGCTTGCGGACGTTGTCCAGGGCGGCCGCGACGGCCGCGGCCAGCTCCCGAGCGGCGGTCGGCGGCAGCAGCACGGGGGCGCCGGGCTCGGCGAGGCTGGTCCGGGCGCCGGCGTACGGGACGAGCAGCGCGCGGACATCGACCGGGCCGTCGTCCTCCGGTTCCTCGACGGTGCGTACGACCGCCCCCTCGGCGGCGTCCTCCGACACCCGGGAGACGGGCACCAGCCCGCCGGAGACCAGGGTGCGCAGCGCCGCCTCCTGCTCGCCGGCCAGCCGGCCCAGCTCGGCCGCCTCACCGCCGATCACCGCTCCGCGCCGCTGCACCATCGCCAGCACCTGGAGGACGCTGTCATGGATGTCCCGGGCGAGCCGTTCCCGCTCCCGGGTCGCGGCCTCGATCTCCAGGGCGCGGGCGAGGGTGCGCTCGGAGGCGCGGGCGACCTCGACGACGTAGCCGATGGCGATGGAGGCGATCCAGACGAGCAGCACCATGTGGACGGTGTCGCGGGTCGGTACGCCGGATCGGTGGACCAGGTTGGCGGCGGCGACCAGCGTGGAGGCGAAGGCCGCCCAGCGCCAGCCCCCCTTGATCGCGAACGCCAGCACGGCACCCGCGGTCCAGATCGACGGCAGGGTCGGCGCACTGGCGTCGATCCGCTCGGGGGTCTCGGCGACCCGGGTGAGCAGGATGCCGGTCAGGGCGATGGCGAGGTCGACGGTGAGGAAGGGCTTGGTGCAGCTCGCGGCGCTCGCGACCCTGGGCAGGGTGGCCAGGGTCCAGACGGCCAGTACCGCGAAGTAGGCGATGGCCACCCGAGGGCGGGCGACCTCGTCGTACGCGCTGATGAAGAGCCCGATCGCGTACACCATCGTCAGGACGCGGTAGCCCATGAGCGCACGCCACAGCGGCTGCTCGACCGACATCCTCATGACTCGCTCGCGCCTGGCCATGTCCCCCCACCCCGGCTCGGCCCGTTCCTGCTGGAAGGCCTGTTCCTACTGGTCGGCCTGATCCTTTTCTTTCTGCGCCTGTTCCTTCTCGGCCTGCGCGAGCGCGGCCCTGGCCGCCTTGGCGGCTTCCTTCTCCGCCTTGGCCGCCTCCGCGATCTGCCGCTTGGCGGCGGTCGCGTACATGTCGACGTACTCCTGGCCGGAGAGCTTCATGATTTCGTACATGACCTCGTCGGTCACCGCGCGGAGTACGAATCGGTCGTGCTCCATGCCCTGGTAGCGGCTGAAGTCCAGCGGCTTGCCGATGCGGATGCCCGGCCGCATCAGCTTCGGCATGACCTTCCCGGGCGGCTGGATCTTCTCCGTGTCGATCATCGCGACCGGGATGACGGGCGCGCCGGTGGCCAGCGCCACGCGCGCGAGGCCGCCGGGCTTGCCACGGTAGAGGCGACCGTCCGGCGAGCGGGTGCCCTCCGGATAGATGCCGAACAGCTCACCGCGCTCGATGACCTCGATCCCGCTCCTGATCGCCGCCTCGCCCGCGCCGCGGGCCCCGGAGCGGTCCACCGGCAGCTGGCCGAGGCCCTTGAAGATGGCGGCGGTCAGCCGGCCCTTGATGCCGGGGGTGGTGAAGTACTCGGCCTTCGCGATGAAGGTGACCTTGCGGTCGAGGACCGCGGGCAGGAAGAACGAGTCGGAGAAGGAGAGGTGATTGCTCGCAAGGATCGCAGGGCCCTCGGCGGGTACGTTCTCCAGGCCCTCCACCCAGGGCCGGAAGACGAGCTTCAGCGGGCCCCCGACGGAAACCTTCATCGCGCCGTACAACAACCGAGTGCCTCCTGTGTCTGTAGATCAGACCTTAACCCGGCAGCCGGGCCAGGCACTCCCTGAGGGCCCGGCGGCCCTGGTCGGTGTCAGTGCGGTCGCGTACGGTGATGCACCTGGACTCGTTCTCGCCCCTCTCATGAACAGGAGACCGAAGGTGCCGGTCCTTCCTGGAGCCGAGCCGTACCGCCATGACGGCGGGGAGGTCGGCGTCCTGCTCTGCCACGGCTTCACCGGTTCACCCCAGTCACTGCGCCCCTGGGCGGAGTATCTCGTCGGGCACGGTCTGACCGTCGCCCTGCCGCTGCTTCCCGGGCACGGCACACGCTGGGAGGACATGCAGCTCACGGGCTGGCAGGACTGGTACGCCGAGGTGGACCGCGAGCTGCGTGCCCTGCGCGAGCGCTGCGCGCAGGTGTTCGTGTTCGGCCTGTCCATGGGCGGCGCCCTGGCCCTGCGGCTCGCCGCCAGGCACGGGGACGCGGTCAGCGGCGTCGTGGTCGTCAACCCGGGGAACAAGGTGCACGGCCTGTCGGCGTACGCCCTTCCGGTGGCCCGGCATCTCGTCCGGACGACGAAGGGCATCACCAGCGACATAGCCAAGCCGGGCATGGAGGAGATCGGCTACGACCGGGTGCCGCTGCACGCGGCGCACTCCCTGCGGACCTTCTTCCGCCTGGTCGACGGCGAGTTGCCGCAGGTCACCCAGCCGCTGCTGCTTCTGCACAGCCCGCAGGACCATGTGGTGCCGCCGGCCGACTCGGCGCGCATCCTCAGCCGGGTCTCGTCGACGGACGTGACGGAGCTGCTGCTGGAACAGAGCTACCACGTGGCGACGTTGGACCACGATGCGGACCGGATCTTCGAGGAGAGTCTCGCGTTCATCGGCCGGCTCGCACCCAGTGTCGGCAAGGAAGGGACGGCGGCAGGTGGCTGAGCACGACTCCGACCGCGAGGACCGCGAGGAGCGCGACGAGCGGCAGGAGCGGGAGGACCGCGCCGGCCGGCCGGACCGGGAGCATCGCGAGCCCGGCGAGCAGAACGTGCCGTTCGACGAGGAGGCCGCCTGGGCGGCGATCGTCGCCGGATACGGGGAGGAGCCGCCGGACCCGCCGGGCGCCAAGCCGTTCAAGTCGGTCGAGGACCTGGCGCTGCTGGAGCCCGAGACCAACGACAGCAAGGGCAGCAAGGGTGACACGGCCCAGAATGAGCCGGAGCCCAAGCCGGAGACGCCCAAGCCGCTCGGCAGCTCCGTCAGCTTCGCCCCCGGCGTGAGCGGCGGCCCGCGCGACTACAGCCTGCAGGAGCCGTCCGACGACGACCTCGGTGAGGACGACGAGGGCCACTTCGTGCCGCCGGAGCCGCCGCCGCTGCCGTCCGCCGACGCCACCGCCAAGTTCGCGTGGCTGGGTGTGATCGGCGGCCCCGTGCTGCTTCTGCTGGCGGTGCTGCTCGGCTGGGACATGACGTGGTGGCTGACCACACTCGGCATCGGCGGCTTCCTGGGCGGCTTCGCGACGCTGGTGATGCGGATGCGCACGGACGACGAGGACGATGACGATCCGGGTCGGGGCGCGGTGGTCTGACCCGCTTACGCCGGTGGAATTCTGAGGGCGGCGAGGACCGGAAGGTGATCCGTGGCCGCCCTCAGGTCTCGCTCCGTCACCCCCGGGTAGCCATGGGGGTCCCCCCGCTCGAGCGGAGCCGAGAGTGGGGGGACCCCACAGCCCAGGACTTCGATGCCCTCGGTCGCGAAGATCGCGTCGATGCGCTGATGGGGGTCGGTCGGGGTCGAGGTGTACTCGCTGCCCCAGGGGGCGACGGCCCAGCAGTCCTGGAGTCTGTCGGCCAGGCGTCGGAAGGTGGGTCCGCCGGGGCGTTCGTTGAGGTCGCCGCCGGCGATGGCGTGCTCGACGCCCAGCCCGGCGAGCCGGTCCAGGAGCATGCCGCCCTGCTCGTACCGCTCGTCCTTCTGCAGCGAGAGATGGCAGCTCAGGACGCCGAGGCGGGCGCCGCCGAAGCGGACCACCGCGGTCGCGAAACCTCGCCGGTGCAGGCCGGGGGTGAGCGGGAGCAGGACGTCCTCGGTGCGTTCGACCGTGGCGCGCAGGGAGCACAGCAGGGCGGGCCCCGCCGCGGGGGCGCCGCCCGAGAGGATCACCTGTCCCGACGCGGCCGCGAGCCGGGCCAGCTTCTTGCGCCAGCGGAAGAACCGCGGGGCCTCCTGAACGAGGACGAGGTCGGGCTCGCAGGCGCTGATCACCCGGGCGAGCGCGTCGGTGTCGTCGCGCATGGAGCGGATGTTGTAGCTGAGCACCCGGATCACGGCCGAACCGTCGGCTCCGGTACCGGAGTTGGGCAGCAGACTCGTCGCCATGGCGATCAAGATACGACGGAGCCCGCCGTCCCCGGGCGGGGCTCGGCGGGCACGGTCGTACCGGACTGCGGCGTCACATGATCGGGTCGGGCTCGCGGGCCAGGTCCGCGGCGCCGACCAGGCCGGCCTTGTTGCCGAGCTGGGCGGCGATGACATCGGCGACCGGGCGCCAGTTGCCGCCGACCAGCCAGCGCTTGTACGACTTGCGGATGGGGTCGAGGACCAGCTCGCCCTCCTCCGACAGGCCGCCGCCGACGATGAAGGCGGACGGGTCGAACAGGGAGGCCAGGTCGGCGAGGCCGGCGCCGGCCCAGCGGGCGAGCTCGCGGTAGGAGTCGACGGCGACCGGGTCGCCCTGGCGAGCGGCCATGGAGATGTGCTTGCCCTCGATGCCCTCGGGGGTGCCGTCACCGAGGGAGAGCAGCACCTCGGCGTTCTCGGGGGTCGCGTTGGCGCGCTGCTTGGCGTACCGGACGAGCGCGCGCCCGGAGGCGTACTGCTCCCAGCAGCCCTGCGAGCCGCAGCCGCACAGCAGGCCGTCCGGCACCATCCGGATGTGGCCGAACTCGGCGGCCACGCCGTAGTGCCCGCGGCGCAGCTTGTTGCCGATGATGATGCCGCCGCCGAGGCCGGTGCCGAGCGTGATGCAGATGACGTTGCGGTGGCCCTTGCCCGCGCCGAACTTGTACTCGCCCCAGGCTGCGGCGTTGGCGTCGTTCTCCACGACGACGGGCAGGTCGACGCGCGCCTCGACCTTCTCCTTCAGTGGCTCCTGGCGCCAGTCGATGTTGGGCGCGAAGTAGACCGTCGAGCGCTGGCGGTTGACGTACCCGGCGGCACCGATGCCCACGCCGACGATCTCGTGCCCCGCGCGTGCGCCCTCCACCGCCGAGGCGATGGCGTCCACGATGGCCTCGGGCGTGGTGGGGGTCGGCACCTTGAAGGTCGAGAGGATGTTGCCTTCCTCGTCGACCACGCCGGCCGCGATCTTCGTGCCGCCGATGTCGACGCCGATGGTGAGTCCCATGAATCCCTCAGTTTCGGTCGAGCCCCGCTATGGCCAACCGTACCCGAGGCCCTGTCGTCGGGTGCCCGCCGTCCGCCCGGAGGGCGGGCCCGGCGACGACCGGGGCAGTGGCCGTCAGTCCAAGTCGATGTGTTGG
>NZ_JBQQCE010000316.1:0-11528 GCF_052245645.1 Streptomyces sp. KR55
CCGATTCCAGTGCGGCCACCACCCGCAGCCGCACCACCTCCCGCGCGGCAGGCGTCAGCCGACGCGCGTCCTCAACCCCGATCACACCCGGCCAACGAGCAGGCAACTCAACCGTTCCGGCTCAATATGTCCACCCGGATCCCCAGAGTCTCAAGGCAGGTTCGGAGAAGCTGAGTGAGCTGCTCGGCTGAAGGCTGACCAGCTCGCTCATGTGCCGGTCGCTCCAAGAGTGACTGGCAGTAGGACTCGGGGGCGGGCCCCGGTGGAGGAGTGACACCGGCTCGCGGTGGACGTCTACGACCGCGTGATCGGCCGCAGACTGGACGAGCTCTCGGCACTCAGGCCGGATCGCCCACCCTCAGCTCTTCGGCTTGATGTTCGCGTTTAGGTGAAAGAGATTTGCGAGGTCGTATTTCGCCTTGACTGCCGAGAGCCGTTCGTAATTCATGCCGTAGCCCTCGCGCAGGAGCTGCTCGCCCTCCTCGAGGAAGCCAGGGAAGTTGAGGTAGATGCCCCCGGCGGAGAACGAGCGCAGGTCGGCGAAGGTGTCGCGCACCCAGGTCACGTTCTCGGCCGAGTCGGCCTCCGCCTCCCAGTTCGCCTCGATCCCGAGCAAGTAGGGGGCGTCGCGGTTGGCGAAGGCGGTTTCCTCCTCGCCGACGTGGGCCATGGCGCCGCCCTGGTACCAGACGTCGATGGTGGACTGGGGCGAACGTGCCGCAGCGGCGTGCTCGGCGAGCCGCTCGATCAGCTCGTCGCTGAGCTCAGGCACGTTCATGGACTTCCAGTAGTAGCGCCAGCCGTCGGGGTAGTCCTCGTCCAGGATCGCCTGGGTCTCCGTGTAGGGCATGGTGCCGCTGAGGTCGCGGATCGGGTCGGCGATCTCTCGCAGCGGCCGCAGGAGTCGCTCGCCCTCTGCCGGGTCACCCGGGTACGGCGCGAGCAGTGCTGCGTAGCCCTTCCCGTGCGCCTCGGGCGGGAAGTCCTCTGCCTGCGGGACCTTCCCGAGGATCCCGATCGGGGCGAAGTCGTCCGGCCTCTGGGACAGGTAGCGCTCGCAGGACCGCAGCACTTCCTTGGTGCGGGCTGCGGGGTAGAACACAAAGCAGACGAAGACCTCCGGCCCGACGGGATGCAGGCGGTACTCGAACGAGGTGACGACGCCGAAGTTGCCGCCACCGCCGCGGACCGCCCAGAACAGGTCCTGATTCTGGCTCTCGTCGGCGACCAGGAGATGCCCGTCAGCGGTGACAACCCGTGCGGACAGGAGATTGTCGCAGCTCAACCCGTGTTTACGCCGGAGCCAGCCCATTCCCCCAGACAAGGTCAAGCCGGCTATCCCCGTCTTCGTCACCACGCCCAGCGGAGTGGCAAGCCCATGGCGCTGGGTCTCCCGGTCGATGTCCCCCAACGTGCAGCCACCCTGCGCAACCGCCCTCCGCCCCTCCGGGTCGACATCGACCCCTCTCATCCCCGACAGATCGATGACCAGACCACCGTCACAGACCGCATGACCGGCGACGCCGTGCCCGCCCCCGCGCACGGCAACCAGCATCCCGTTGTCGCGGGCGAAATCGACCGCGGCGACTACGTCTTCGTCGCCCGCACACCGAGCCACCAGTGCCGGGCGCCTGTCGATCATGCCGTTCCAGAGCTCTCGTGCCGGCTCGTAGCCGGGCTCCCCGGGCCGGATGAGCTGCCCCTGCAACCTGGAGGCGAACGCGTCCACGAGGGAGCTCGGAACGTCCGCCTCCCTACCGCGCCGCCCCTCCTCCCTCCTCATCGGCGTGCCGCCGCTGTGGCTGTGCCTCCCGCTCATGGTGATCGCCTCCCAGCTTTCAGCATCACGCCTGGCGGGATGAGGTGCCACCTGAGCTCTCTGCGCACCGTGTGACTCGTTGCCGAGGGCAGCGGCATCCGGTGATGGGGATGACCTTGTTCGTCGCACCTGCGCGCGTCAACCTCGACCAGGGTTACGGCAGCACCAGGACCCGTACTCTGCTCGACGAATTCGGCTCCGCCGGCGAGATCGCCCGCAGGGGCGCCCCCGCCCCGATCCAGGCAGGGGTGAGATTCATCCCGTGTGTGTGAGAAATTGTGAGACCGGATCTTAGAAACGATCAAGGGCCTTGTCTCACAAAGTGTGATCCAAGGCCCTGACCTGGGCGGATAGCCCAATTTACCGTCGGGACGACAGGATTTGAACCTGCGACCCCTTGACCCCCAGTCAAGTGCGCTACCAAGCTGCGCCACGTCCCGATGCGCCCCGTCGCGGTGAACCGCGTGATCGCGCGGGCAGTACTTTACCCCACGTACCCGGGCGCGCCGAAGGGGCACCGGAGGCAGGACAATCGCCGTATGGGCAGCACATCGGAAGGCCGGCCGGTCGCGGCACGGGACCGGGACAGCGAGGGCCGGGCACGCAATGCGCGGCCGCGGGACGGGCTCGGGCGCCCGTTGCCGTACGGCGCCGACGGCGTGGCACGGCAGCCCGAGGGGGTCGTACGGACGCCGGAGGAGACCGTCGCCGAGGCGCAGGCGCTGCTGGACGAGGGGAAGCCGTTCCACGCGCACGAGGTGTTCGAGGACGCCTGGAAGTCGGGGCCCGAGCAGGAGCGCACGTTGTGGCGCGGGCTCGCCCAGCTCGCCGTGGGGCTCACCCACGCGGCCCGGGGCAACACGACGGGCGGTGCACGGCTGCTGCGGCGCGGGGCAGGCGCGGTCGAGGAGTGGGCGGGGCGGGCCGGGCGGCAGTGGCCGTACGGCATGGATCTGGCGGGGCTGGCCGGCTGGGCGCGGGAGCTGGCGGGGGCTGTCGAGGGCGGTGCCGCGGTGGATGCCGGGGAGCGGGCGCCGCGTCTGCGGGGGTCGTGATCGTCCGGGCGGTGCACCCACTGTCAGTGGCGTGCGGCAGACTCTGGGTGTGCGAAAGATTCATGTCATCGGTATCGGCGCGGGCGACCCCGACCAGCTGACCCTGCAGGCGGTCCGGGCGCTGCGGAGCACGGACGTGTTCTTCCTCCTCGACAAGGGCGAGGTGAAGTCGGACCTCACGCAACTGCGCCGGGACCTACTCGACACGCACATACCGGAGGGGACGTACCGCCTGGTGGAGGCGCGCGACCCGGAGCGGGACCGCAGCGCGGGCGGCGCGGCGTACTCACCGGCCGTCGACGACTGGCGCAGTGCCCGCGCCGACATCTACGAGCGGCTCATCGCCGAGGAGCTGGGCGAGGAGGAGAGCGGCGCGTTCCTGGTGTGGGGCGATCCCGCGCTGTACGACAGCACGCTGGGCATCCTGGAGGAGGTCCTCCTGCGCGGCACGGTGGCCTTCGAGTACGACGTCGTGCCGGGCATCAGCAGTGTCTCGGCCCTGGTCGCCCGTCATCGCACGGGCCTCAACCGGGTCGCCCGGCCCGTGCAGATCACCACGGGCCGGCGGCTCGCCGAGGGCTTCCC
Organism: Streptomyces sp. KR55; assembly: GCF_052245645.1. Taxonomy (NCBI): domain Bacteria; kingdom Bacillati; phylum Actinomycetota; class Actinomycetes; order Kitasatosporales; family Streptomycetaceae; genus Streptomyces; species Streptomyces sp. KR55. The sequence goes on from NZ_JBQQCE010000316.1 coordinate 3,460, forward strand.
TCAGGGCGTGGACGACGTGGTGGTCATGCTGGACGCCCGGCAGACCTTCCGGCAGTACGCCGACCAGGACATCGACATCTACTGGGGCGCGTACCTCGGCACGCCGGACGAGATCCTCGCCTCCGGCCCGATCGCCGAGGCGGCACCACGCATCGAGCGGTTGCGGGCCGAGGCACGGGAGCGCAAGGGCTGGATCATGGACACGTACCTGTTGCGGCGCAACCCGAGGGAGCGGTAACCGCGGCCTGCACCTCGGCGGACCGCCCGCCGGCGGCGCGGCGTCTTTCTTGCGCTGCCCGCTGGCGTCGCGTCGGCTGCCGGACACCGGAGCGTCATACCGGGCGGGCACGTTTCAGCCGTCCCCACCTGCCTCGCCCTGCATCCGTCCGCCCCGCACCCCACGGGCCGCGATGCGAAAGGACGACGTACGCCGTGTCCCTGCTCCGGCCCGCGGCCGCGCTCCCCACGCCGCTCCCCACCGCCCCCGTCCGCTCCCCCGCCGCCGAACGCCTCTCACGCCTCGCCCGCCATGCGCTCGCCCTGCTCCCGCTCCTGCTGATCGGGGCGTGGGCGGTGGTGGACTGGCGCACCGTACGCGACGGCGCCGCCCGCCTGGCTTCCGCCGACCCCGGATGGCTGCTCGCCGCCCTGTTCTTCACTTGTATGGGCTGGGTGGCCGCCGCGCTGGTCCGGCAGGGCGCCATCCCCGAACGCCTCCCGCCGGGGCTGCTGCTGGCCTCGCAGTTCGCCGCCGGCGCCGCCAACCATGTCCTCCCCGCCAGCATCGGCGCCCACGCCGTCACCCTGCGCTTCCTGCAGAGCCAGGGGATATCCCTCGCCCGGAGCACCGCGTCGCTCGCCCTGTACTCGCTGGTCAAGCCGGTCGCGAAGACGGTGGTGCTGCTCGTCTTCCTGGTGGCCTTCCCGGACATGCTGCATCTCGGCGCACTGGTCCCGGACGATCGCACGCTGCTCCTGGTCGCTCTCGGCGTGGCGGTCGCGCTCGCTGTGGCCGCCACGTTGCTGGCGGCCGTACGCGTGCTGCGCACACCTGCCCTCGGCTTCCTGCGCACCGCCCTGACCGACGCACGGATCCTGCACACCCGGCCCAGCCGTGTCCTCGCCCTCTGGGGCGGGGCGGCCGCCACTCCGCTGCTGCAGGGGAGCGTGATCGCCACGGTCGGGTTCTCGCTCGGGCTGCCGTTGTCCTGGGCGCAGGTGGTCATCGCGCTGCTCATCGCGAGTACCGCGGTCGGGGCCGTACCGGCGCCCGGCGGGATCGGCCCTGTGGACGCGGCGCTGGTGTTCACCATGGCGGCGTTCGGCGCGCCCGTGGGCCTGGCCACGGCGACGATCATCGGCTACCGCGTGGTGACGGTGTGGGTGCCGCTGCTGCCGGGGGCGCTGGTGCTGTCCGCCCTGGTCCACCGCAAGGTGCTGTGACCCGACGTCAGTCGAGGCCGAGCAGCGCGATGGCCCCGGGGACGTCGGGTACGACGGTCACGCCGTCCGGCAGTGGGGGGCGTTGTACGACCACGACGGGCAGGCCGAGTTCACGGGCCGCCGTGAGTTTGGCCGCCGTGGCCGCTCCCCCGCTGTCCTTGGTGACCAGCACGTCGATCCGGTGCTCACGCAGCAGCGCCGACTCGCCGGCCGGCGTGAACGGGCCGCGGGCCAGCACCAGTTCCATGTCCGGCGGCATCGGCGGCTCGGGCGGTTCCACGGTCCGTACGACGAAGTGCAGCTGCGTCAGGTGAGCGAAGGCGGCGAGCCCCAGACGTCCGGTGGTGAGGAAGACCCGGTGGCCGAGCCGTGGCAGCAGATCGGCGGCGTCGCGCAGTGCGGCGGCCGGATGCCAGTCGTCGCCCGGCCCGGGCCGCCAGCCCGGTCGGCGCAGCACCACGGCGGGCACTCCGGTCAGGGCCGCGGCCCGTGCCGTGTTCGCCGTGATCGTCTCGGCGAAGGGGTGGGTGGCGTCGACGACGGCGGCCACGTCATGGGCCCGCAGCCAGTCGGCCAGCCCCTGCGCGCCGCCGAATCCCCCGACCCGGACCTCGCCCGCGACCGCGCCCGGCCGGGTCACCCGCCCCGCCAGCGACGTCGTGACCCGCACGCCCGGGCGTGCCGCCAGCTCGGCGGCCAGTTCGCGGGCCTCGGTGGTGCCGCCGAGGACCAGAACGTGACGGGACATGCGTCGAGCGTACGGGGGAGGTCGCCGCCCGCTACGCACAGGGCCATCCCGAGTGGCTATCGTCCGGACATGGACTCAGTGCGTGCCGTCCTCATCGACATCGACGGCGTCCTCACCGTCTCCTGGCAGCCGCTGCCGGGTGCGGTCGAGGCGCTCCGGGAGATCCGGGCCGCCGGGCTCCCTGTCGCCCTGGTGACCAACACGACGTCCCGTACCCGCGCCTCGATCGCCGGGACACTGGCAGACGCGGGGTTCCCGGTGGCCGCCGAGGACATCCTCACCGCCCCCGCCGTGACCGCCGCGCACCTCGCCGAACGCCTGCCCGGCGCCCGCTGTGCACTGCTGAATCACGGTGACATCGAGGAAGACCTCACGGGGGTGACCGTCGTCGACTTCGCCGACCCCGACACCGTCCCGGACGTCGTCATCGTCGGCGGCGCCGGGCCCGAGTTCGGGTACGAGGCACTGAACCGGGCCTTCGGGCATCTGCAGCGCGGGGCACGGCTGGTGGCCATGCACCGCAACCTGTACTGGCGTACGGACGAAGGGCTCCAACTGGATTCCGGGGCGTTTCTCACGGGGCTGGAGGCGGCGGCCCGGACCGAGGCCGAGGTGACCGGCAAACCGTCGCGCGCCTTCTTCGAGGCGGCTCTGGCGCACCTCGGGGCCGGGGCGGACGAGGCGGTGATAGTGGGGGACGACATCGAGTCCGACGTCCTCGCGGCCCAGCGGGCCGGGATCACCGGGGTGCTGGTACGGACGGGCAAGTACCTGCCGGAGACCCACGAGGCCGCGAGCGGCAGGCCCGACCATGTGCTCGACTCCTTCGCGGATCTGCCCGCGCTGCTGGGCCTAACGCAGTAGCAGCTGCACGCCACCGACCACCGTTGCCGCGATCACCAGCTGCTCGAACAGCCGCTGGTTGATCCGGTTCACGGCCCATCTGCCGATCAACGCCCCGGGCACGACGAACACCACGAGCGCGGAGTCCAGCAGCAGCGAGCGGCCGTCGATCAGGCCGAGGCCCGCGCTGAAGGGCACCTTGGACACGTTGACGATCAGGAAGAAGAACGCCGACGTCCCCAGGAACCCCAGCTTCCGGAAGCCCGCCGACAGCAGGTACATCGACATCACCGGGCCGCCCGCGTTGGCGACCATGGTGGTGAAGCCGCCGAGGACCCCGTACGAACGGGCCTTGATCCGGCCCGCCCGGCTGGTCACCGACCCCGGCTCCTCCTCCGCCGCCCGAGCCGTACGCCGGCGCCACACCGTCACGCCCGCCATCATCAGCAGGATCGCACCGATCGAGGTCCGTACGATCTCGTCGTCGGCCCACACCAGGAACAGCGTGCCGACGACCACGCCGGCCGCGACCGCCGGGAACAGCCGCCACAGCGTGGGCCAGTGGGCGTGCCGCCGGTAGGTGAGCACCGCGAGCACGTCCCCTGCGATGAGGACCGGCAGGAGCACTCCGGTGGAGGCGCGGGCGGGCAGGACTGCCGCGAAGACGGCGAGGCTGACCGTGTTGGCCCCGCTCACGGCGGTCTTGGAGAAGCCGACGAGGAGCGCCGCGAAGGCGAGCGCGGCGAATTCCCAGCCGGTGATGTGCCACAACGTCATCGTGTTCATGCGGACACCGATGCTATGTGCAACTAACCGGTGTCCGTAAGGAGCGTCTCGCCTTTTGGCACCCGACGCTGAACTGGGCGCCTCCGGACCGGCCCTGGCTAGGCCCGTTCGACGAGCACCGCGCTCCCCTGCCCCACCCCCACGCACATCGTCGCCAGTCCCCGAGCCGCGCCCGTGCGCCGCATCCGGTGCAGCAGCGTCGTGAGAATGCGCGCGCCCGAGCAGCCCAGCGGGTGGCCGAGGGCGATCGCGCCACCACTCGGGTTGACCAGGTCGGCGTCGATGCCCAGCCGGTCGACGCAGGCGAGGGCCTGGGCCGCGAACGCCTCGTTGAACTCGGCCTCCTCGATGTCCGCGACGCTCCAGTGGGCGCGGGTCAGCGCCTTCTGCGTGGCGGGAACCGGCCCGATGCCCATCACGTCCGGATGGACACCGGCCGAGGCACCGGCGACGTAGCGGCCCAGCGACTCCAGTCCCAGCTCGTCGAGGGCCTCCTCGCTGACCAGGAGCAGTCCGGCGGCGCCGTCGTTCATCGGGGACGCGTTGCCCGCCGTGACGGTGCCGCCCTCGCGGAAGACCGGCTTCAGACGGGAGAGTTTCTCGTACGAGGTGTCCTCGCGGATGCACTCGTCGCCGTCCACCACCACACCGTCCGGCCGCTCCACCGGCAGGAGTTCGTCGTCGAAGTGGCCGTTCTTGCGGGCCAGGGCGGCAAGTCGGTGGCTGCGGAGCGCGAACTCGTCCTGGCGCTCGCGCGAGATCCCGTACCGCTCGGCGACCTCCTCCGCGGTCTCCCCCATGGACAGCAGGCCGTGCAGGTCCTTCATCGCCGGGTTGACCAGGCGCCAGCCGAGCCGGGTGTCGGCGGTCTCGATGCGGTGCGGCAGGGCCTCGTCGGGGCGGGGCAGGACGAAGGGGGCGCGGCTCATCGACTCGGAGCCGCCCGCGAGCACGATGTCGGCCTCGCCGGCGGCGATGGTGCGGGCGGCGGTGGTGACGGCCTCGAGGCCGGAGGCGCACAGCCGGTTGACGGTGGCGCCGGGGACGGACTCGGGGAGGCCGGCGAGCAGGGCGGCCATGCGGGCGACGTTGCGGTTGTCCTCGCCCGCCTGGTTGGCGGCGCCCCAGTAGACGTCGTCGATGCGGGCCGGGTCGAGGGCGGGCAGGTCGGCGACGAGTGCGCGGATCACGGTCGCGGCGAGGTCGTCGGGCCGTACCGAGGAGAGGGCTCCGCGCAGCTTGCCGATGGGGGTGCGGCGGGCGGCCGCGAAGTGGACGGGACGCACGACAGGACTCCTGACCGACATCGCTCGGTGAACCGGCCGGATGGCCGGCACCAGCATTAATTAGCGCTGCTAGTTTTTGACTATAGACCGCCGGCCGCCACCCTGGGAAGATCTCCGGGAACCCGCGCCGACCCAGCCGGAGGAGACATGGCCGACGCCCGCGAGCACATCCTCACCGGAACCCGCGGCGAGGTCACCGTCCGCGAGTGGCCCCACCCGGAGCCGCGGTACGTGGCCCTGGTGGCGCACGGCTACGGCGAGCACATCGGCCGGTACGAGGAGCTGGCCGGCGTCCTGGTGCGGCACGGGGCGGCCGTGTTCGGGCCCGATCACACCGGGCACGGGAGGTCGGCGGGTGAGCGCGTGGTGATCGAGGACTTCGAGGACGTCGTCACCGATCTGCACGCGGTGGCCGAGCGGGCCCGCTCCACGCACCCCGTGGCGCCGGTCGTTCTGATCGGGCACTCCATGGGCGGCCTGATCGCCGCCCGCTACGCGCAGCGCCATGGCACGGAGCTCGCCGCGCTCGTGCTGTCCGGACCGGTGATCGGCGTCTGGGAGACACCGGGCCGGCTGCTCGCCCACGACGAGATCCCCGAGATCCCGATCAACCCGGCGGCCCTGTCCCGCGATCCGGCCGTCGGCGCGGCCTACGCCGCCGATCCGCTGGTCTGGCACGGGCCGATGAAGCGGCCGACACTGGAGGCGTTCGCACGGACCCTGGAGGACGTCGCCAAGGGCGGCGACGTCGGCGGGCTGCCGCTGCTGTGGCTGCACGGCACGGAGGACCGGCTGGTCCCGCTCACCGGGAGCCGCGTCGGTGTCGAGCGGCTGAGCGGCGGCGCGCTGACCGAGCGGATCTTTCCGGGCGCGCGCCACGAGGTCTTCCACGAGACCGACCGGGCCGAGGCGTTCGCCCAGGTGACCCGCTTCGTGGACGGGGTGCTCGCAGACTGAGACATGCCGCGTTTGCACCGGTTCGCCATGGGCACCCGCCGCCGCATGGAGTGGTTGCGGCGAGCGGCCTGCGTGGGTGAGGACCCCGAACTGTTCTTCCCCGTGGGCACTACGGGACCCGCGCTCCGGGACATCGCGGCCGCCAAACGCGTCTGCGCCCGCTGCGCGGTGATCAGCCAGTGTCTGCGCTACGCATTGAGCACCGGGCAAACCTCCGGCGTGTGAGGCGGGACCGGCGAGCACGAACGCGCCGCGCTGCTCCGTGCACCCAGGACAGCCAGAGACGACATGGGAGGGGGAGACTCACCATGACCGTCGTGAAGAGCACACTGCCCGACGACGCGCGCAGGATCGCCTGCGACGCGCTCCAGGAGACCCTGGTCGACCTGCTCGGGCTGTCACTGACCGGGAAGCAGGCCCACTGGAACATCGTGGGACCGCGGTTCCGCTCGATCCACTTCCAGCTCGACGAGGTGGTCTCGGCCGCGCGCGGTTTCGCCGACACGGTGGCGGAGCGCGCCGCAGCCCTCGGCGTCCCGCCGGACGGCCGCCCCGAGACCATCGCCGCGGCCTTCACCCTGCCGAGCCCGAAGGACGGCTGGCTGCGCGACGCGGAGGTCGTCCAGGTGATGGCGGAGGCGCTGGAGGCGGCGATCGGCCGGCTGCGAAAGCGCATCGAGGCGACCGAGAAGCCGGATCCGGTGACCCAGGACCTGTTCCTCGGCATCACCGCCGAGCTGGAGAAGCAGCGGTGGATGTTCGAGGCGGAGAACGTCCCGCGCGCCTGACGCTCCGACCGCACGCCACACACGGAAGGGACGGTCGATCCGATGACCGACGCCCTCGAACTCGACACGCTGTGGGAGGACTTCCACCGCGTGGTGAACATGACCTCGCAGGAGCTGGCCGCCTGGCTGCGGGTCCGCGACGCCGACGAGGACACGGAACCGCTGCCGGAGCAGGCCGGCACACCCACCGGGCAGCATGTGCTCGCGATCCTGCAGAAGCGCCGCACCGACCTCACCGACGAGGACATCCAGGTGATGCACGACGTGGTGGAGACGGTCAGCGAGCAGGTGGACCTCGAGAACGAGCCCGAACCCGAACAGACGCGTCGGCGCCACCAGTTGATGACGCTGGGCCACGACCCGCTGAAGCCATGAGCGACGAGCGGCGGGTCGTACGAGAACTCGTCGGCGCGCACGGGCGCACGTACGCCGAGGAGGCGGGCATCCGGCTGAAGGACACCCCGCAGCCGCTGTACCGGCTGCTGGTGCTGGCCGTGCTGCTCAGCGCCCGTATCCGCGCCTCGGTCGCCGTCGCAGCGGCACGCGAACTGCATGAGGCGGGGCTGCGCGATCCCCGGCGCATGGCCGAGGCCGACTGGCAGCAGCGGGTGGACGCGCTGGGCCGGGGCGGCTACCGGCGCTACGACGAGCGCACGGCGACCCAGCTCGGCGACGGCGCGGAGCTGTTGACCCAGCGGTGGGGCGGCGATCTGCGCCGCCTGCGGGAAGAGGCGGACGGCAAGGTCCCCGAACTGCGCCGGCTGCTCCAGAAGATCCCGGGCCTGGGGCCGGCCGGTGCCGACATCTTCCTGCGCGAGGCGCAGCGCGTGTGGCCCGAGGTCGCGCCCTACCTGGACCGCAAGGCCCTGGACGGCGCGGAGCGACTGGGCCTGCCGAAGGATCCGGAGCGTCTGCTGAAGCTCGCCGGCGACACCGAACCGGCCGTGCTGGCCGCCGCGTTGGTGCGGGCGTCGCTGGACAAGGAGGTGGCCGAGGACAGTCTCCGACGCGCCGGATGACCCTGCCCGACTCCACTGGATCTCCATGGGACACCGAGCCGGCTCAGTCACCTCACCCGCTGAGCCGGCTCAGCGCTGCCGACACCAGGGTTCGCGTCCACGGCGCGAGCACCGAGGGGTCGGGGGAGAAAAGCGGGCTGTGGTCGCTCGGCATGTTGTCGAGCTTGTCCCTCAGGCTCTCTCCCGGCGCAGAATCCAA
>NZ_JBQQCE010000317.1:0-11508 GCF_052245645.1 Streptomyces sp. KR55
TACTGCGGCCCGGTCGTACCGGCACGGCAGGCGTGCTCCCACTCGGCTTCGGTCGGCAGCCGGTACCCGTCGGCGGATGCGTCCCACTCGATGCCTTCGCTGTCGGCAGGGAGGTGGTAGGCGGGCGTGAACCCGTCGCGCAGGGACAGGGCGTTGCAGAACCGTGCCGCGTCCCACCAGGAAACGCACTCGACGGGCAACTGGTCCCCGTCGGCGGTGCTCGGCCGCTGGCCGGTGATCTGTGCATACAACGTCTGGGTGACTGGGAATGCCGCGAGCTGGTAGGGCGCAAGTTCGACCGACCAACTGCGCTGCGTCCGCCGGTCCGACAGCGTTACCTGCCCCGACGGGATGGCGACCATCTCGTTTCCCGCGACCACGTCCATGATCAGGAGATCCTACCGAGACGTGTCAGTTCGCCACGGCGGGGTCGGACCACATCAAGTGAGACAGCAACCGGCATCCAAGCGCCCGGGACCAGACCAACTGAGATTCTCGGCGACCAGGCGTCTCAAGTGATCTGGTCGCCGCAGGTCACGGCTCTGCCCACAGTCCAGATCATCTGCGACGGGACAGCGTCCCAGCGAAGTTGACCTACTAACTGACGCCCAGCGGAGTCGGAGGAGCCATGACCTTCACCGCGTATCGAAGCTAGGACTCGCTCGTTCCTGAGCCGGACCAGACGGCGAGATCGCCTCCAGGTAGCGACACGAAGCGCCATCCCGCTGGGCCCGTGACCTGCCACGCTTCGAAGGCCGGATCGGACGAGCAGGTCAGGTGGCGGCCTGCGTCGAAAACGAGACGCAGGATGCCGGACTTGAACGCGACCGCCGACAGGACATTCGCTCCGAAGAGAGCAAGCGCCGCCGCCACGTCCTGCGACTCCGGTTTCAGGAGCACGGACGGGTTGGCGTGGACTGTCCCGAGCGAGAGGCCGACGGGCGCTTCCAATGCGACTTTCCAGTCCGAGTGGAGGACAGCAGGAGCCGGAAGTCCACGCTGATCTTGGTGACGCTCATGCCGCGAAGGTTCAGGACCCACCGGTCATCGTGTTCGACGGGACTCTCTTCAGTGCTCACTACTGCACCTTGGCTGATTCGACAGTGGAGAGCCATGGGATTTCCCCCATGCTCAGGGCGGGAAGCGATCGCCGTCGGCGCAGGAGGCCCTTCGGCTGCGGGCAGTGGCCGCGTTGGTGGCGGGCCGGACTCGCGAGGATACGGAGTCTGCCCATGCACAGCCGGGCCCGCGACCAGGCCCAACTCGCCACCGAGACCCGCAGGTTCTTCCACCGGCGTCAACGTCAGCCGCACATCGTCCGCGGCTACTTCGGCGGCCCACACGTCCGCTACATCCTCGAATAGAACTGATTGAGTTTCTGATCAATAGGTTCGCTGAGACAGAAGCTCGAACGACTCGGTTCGTTGAGAAACGACTCGATTGAGTGAGACGGGACAGGCGTGACTGGTTTTGTGCACGAGAACGGGACAGCAGATGTTCACGAGTTCGGGAGTCACTAGGGACGGCAGTAATCGAACTGCTCGCATGTAGGACAAGTGCCTGACAGCCCCGGTCATACGGGGCCCGCACTGTTGCGGAGTGACCAGAGGCCCGGTGGTCAGCCGGGCCCCGTAGCGGCGCGGGGGGTCTCGCTTGCTTTCGTTGGTGCTTGAGGCGCCGGAGGTCAGCCGCGCTGGCCCCAGTCCAGGCGGTCGGCCAGGCCAGCGGCGGTGAACGCGGCGACCAGGTCATCGCGGCCTTCGGTGAAGTGGGCCCAGCTGTCGTAGTGGACGGGGACCACGCGGCGGGCGCCGAGGATCTGGGCGGCCTCACCGGCCTGGGCGCTGTCCAGGACGATCACCTGGTTGTCGAAGAGGATCGGGAAGCGGGGAGCGCCGGCGAAGAGGATCGCGGTGTCGATGGGGGCGAAGCGGTCGGCGATCTCCCGGACCGCGTCGAGGGAGGCGTTGTCGCCGCTGACGTAGACGGAGGGCAGGCCCTCGCCGGTCAGGACGAAGCCGACGACCTGACCGGTGATCGGCTCGGTCTCCTCGCGGGAGCCTGGGCCGTGGATGGCGGGGACACCGGTCACGGTGATCGTGCCGCCGTCGGGGCGGCTTAGCGCGATGGACTCCCAGTCGGCCAGGCCCTTGGCCTTCTTCCCAAGGCTCTCGCCCAGGCGCTCACCGCCGCCGGGCGTGGTCAGCGTGAGGGGGACGTCGGCGAGCAGGGCCCGGCCGGAGATGTCGAGGTTGTCGGGGTGCTCGTCGTGCGAGAGCAGGACCACGTCGATCTGGCCGAGGTCGGCAGGAGCGGCAGTGGAGGGGGCGGTCTTGGTCAGGGTCGGGCCGCCGGGTCGGCCGTAGTCGCCGGAGTCGTCGAAGGTCGGATCGGTCAGGAACCGCACGCCGCCGTACTCGAAGAAGGCGGTCGGGCCGCCGAAGACGCGGACAGAGAACTGGTCGGTCGTTGCGGGAAGAGAAGACACGAAGCACCTCACGGATAGATGTGTTTGAACCGTGATGCGACCGTAGCGGCTTCTCACGGATGCATGCAAGCCGTACCATGAGACACATGGAGGAGTCCGTGATCGAACAGCCCGGCCCGCCGCCCGCGCAGGGCGAGGAGAAGCACCTCTCCCTCGCCCTCGCCAACAGCGCCATCGCGCTGCCCGGCGGGCATACCGTCGATCTCCTGGGCACTCCCGCGCATACGAACCACTGGCTGACGGAACGTGGCCTAGCCCCGGTCGACGCCGGCATGCGGGAGATGTGCGCGGCCCAGCTGCGCTCGCTGCGCGAACAGATCAGGTCGCTGTTCGCCTCCCGCGCCGAAGGGCTTCCCGCCCTCCCCGCCGCGATCACGGCCATCAACGACGCGATGACGCGCGTCCCTACAGCCCCCCTGCTGCAGTGGGACGACAAGACTGGCCCCTACCGCGCCACCCCCCACCCCACCACCGCGATCGTCGACCACGCCCTGGCCACCATCGCCGCCGACGCCGCCGACCTGCTCACCGGGCCGGACGCCGAACGTCTCACCGCCTGCGGCTCCGCCCCCTGCAACCGCTACCTGCTGCGGCACGGACGCCGCCACTGGTGCTCCACCCGCTGCGGCGACCGCGCCCGCGCCGCCCGCGCCTACGCACGCCGCACCAGCTCCCCATGACGCCGCAGCCCACCCTCGGCAACCATCGGCGCTGATTCGAACAGCACCCAGGCGCGCTGCTGTCCAAAGTGCTGAACATCTGCTGTCCGATCTCGGTTCTGGCACAGATCTTGCTTGCGCCGTGAGGCGCTGCTGGTTCGAGTGGAGGTGAAAGACCTGCACCAACTCCCTGTCGCAGCAGTGGGGTGGAAGCTGGGGGCAGCCTGATCCGGGTGATGCCGGGGAGGGTGGGAGCAGCCCTGACAACGCCGGAACGTGTCCAGTACTGCCAGATGGGGCGGGTCCGGCAAGCGTGGTGGAGAGGAGTACGCGAGGAACCGGCGTTTTACGTCTCTCAAAGTGACATCGGCTCGAACCTGGCGGATCTGGGCTGGAAGCGGTGCGTATGCGGGTCATCCTTTCGGGTGGTCCGCTAACTCCCTGGTCGGTGTACGAGAGCGGGCCGGGAGGCCACGAGGAAAGCCTGCGGCGTACTCGTGGCGATGCCGCAGGGACACAGTCGGGCTCCTCCTTCGCCGAGCGAACCACAGTGAACACGGGAACCGTCCCGAACCTCGCCCCGCCCCTGCCTCCAGCAGCCGGTCGGGGCTGGCCGACGTCGGCCTGCTGCGGGCCGAACCCGACCTCTTCGGGCGGTGGCCTCCGACCCGACCGTCTCGCGAGGAGCAGAACCTCGTCCTCAAGGACCGGCCGGACATCCAGCTCGTCCCGCGGATGCGTCGCTGGCTGGGCTACCTCGCCGAGCAGGGCATCACGACCGGGCCCGTCTTCCGGCACCTCCTCAAGAACGGCACCGTCGCCTCACCGGCGACCCGGGCGAAGACGACCACGAAGCGGGGGAGCACCTTTGGGGGCACACCATCAACGAGCGGGTTCAGTACTGGTTCGCCAAGGCCGGGCTGGTAAGCGACGGCCGGCCCGTCACCTCCCACAGCCTCCGCGCGGGCGGCGCCACGGACCTCGCCGAGAACGGCGCCACCGATCAGGAGCTCGAGGACGCGGGCCGATGGGCCAAGGGGTCATCCATCCCCCGCAAGGTCTACGTGCGCCCGGCCCAGGCCGCGAAGAAGGACCCATTCGACAAGGTTCCGGTGCGCGACCCGCAAGCGGGGTAGCCGACCGGAGTGGCGGGAGTCACCGGAGCGGATGCGGCGTAGCTCCTCCGCCAGCCGTCGACGAGGAGACATCCTTCGATCATGAACGACGACCAGATCAGAGGAACCGCCGCCCTCCTCGTCAACGACGAGGGTGAGTACCTGCTGCACCTGCGGGACAACATCCCCGGCATCTGCGATCCGGGTGTCTGGTCAGTGCCCGGCGGGAACAAGGAGGGCGACGAGAGCCTCAAGGATGCGATCCGCCGGGAGCTGCTGGAGGAGACCGGGCTCGAGATCCCAGACCTCGCGCGGTTCGCGGTGGTCGAGAGCCGCGGCCCGGACGGCAGAACGAAGGGGTACATCCAGGTCTTCCGCGGCCGGTGGAACGGGGACGCCGCTGCGCTCCCCCTGACTGAGGGCATCATGTTCCACTGGTTCCCAGCGGACATGGTGCCGCGGCTCCGCATGTGTCCCTGGACCGAGGACGTCATCAAGCTCGACCAGGCGGAAGCGCTCGTGTGAGGTCAGCGGGCGGCGGCGAGGGCCAGCTCCCGGACGCCGAGAGTGCGCGCGTGCCGGGATGACAAGTCGCTGACGATCTGCCGGATTGCGGGCCGGTCGCGCACCTCTCCAGGGCTTACGCGCATCGCGGCGAGCAGCTCCTGGGCGGTCTGCTCTGGCTTCCCCCACTGCCACCAGGCACGGGCGAGATCGGTGTGCATGCGGCTCTTGCGCTCCGGCGTTGGAAACAGCTCAGCGCGCAGGCCTCGTCCGGCCTCGAGCGCCGCGCCGGCGTCGCCGAGGGCCCAGTGCACGCCGACCGCGTACAGGTCGACTGCGGCCGGGGAGATGCGGAACAGGCGACCGGACGGTGGCACGGCGGGAAGTCGCTTCGCCGCTTGCCGTGCCTCTGTGATCATCGCCAGTGCCTGACCGCGGTCACCGGCGCGCGCCGCGGTGTACGACGTGGTGCAGAGCATCTGTGCGTAGGCCGCGGCCTGTGCGTCGGTGGTGAGTCCCGTGGTCTCGACGTCCGCAGCGGCGCCCAGGATGAGCCGCTGCGCGGCGGCGGGCTGGTCCTGGTGACGGAGGACGATGGCGAGTTCCCGGGCGGCCGCTGCGGAGGCGAGCGGCGATCCCGACAAGGAGCCGTACGTCGTGGCCCTGTCGGCGGTGAGCCGAGCACGGTCGTACCGGCCGATCTTCACTAAGACCTGCGTTGCGAGGGTGTAGCAGGCGGACAGGCGGGCGTGATCGAGGTCCGACCGGGACCGCGCAGCGTCATGCGCATCACCCAGGAGGCCGGGGAGTTCGCGGAGCAGGGCGGCGTGCTGTCCGGCGTCGAACTGACGGCGGGCGCGCGCAAGGCGCACGTCGGGCGGGGCGGAGCTCCCCGACGGGGCCGGGGTGCCGGCGAGCGCGTCGTCGACGGCCAAGAGCCGGGAGGCGGGCACGGCCGTCCCCGCAGCAGCGAGCAGAGTACGGCGGCGCATCGGGTCCTCCTCGGCGTCACGCGGGGCGTCCAGCGCCACTCTAGTGGGGGCGGGCACCAGGGCGGTGGCGAAACCGCAGGCCGCGGCCAGGACAGATGACGGAAGGTCAACCGCGGCGGCAGCCACCCGTAAGAGGGCCATATCGGTGACGCGCTTGCTCGCTTCCAGACGCGACACGGTGGAGGCCGAGCAGCCGATCCGGGCGCCGAGATCCGCCTGCCGCCACCCTCGATGTCGTCGCCCCAGGCGTACGAGGCCGCCCGGGTCGCGGCGCTCGACCAGGTCGCGCGCCTCGCGAGAGGACCAGATACCTAACTCGGCGGCGAGCATCAGCCCTCCCACGAGCCCAGAGAACCGGGGTCCTCAACCGTACGGACGTGGACGGGCCTCGTCGACGGCGTGTGCAGGATCTGCACACGCTGGAACAGGAACGCGCGAGCCTCGAACAAACGAGTTGTGGCGGGCCTACACTGTGCTACGCGCTGTCGCCCTGTTGTCCGGGGTGATGGGTAGAAAGACGATGGTGGCCCCCCTCAATGTGTCTGAGGGGGGCCACCATGCTGTGTGGTGCTCGTGGGTCGTGGGTTAGGCGATCGCGTCCGCGCCGAACTCGCCGGCGCGGATGGCGGCGGAGAAGGAGTTCCAGGAGGACCGCGGGAAGACCAGCGCGGGCCCGTCCTTCTTCTTGGAGTCGCGGACGGCGACGTCGGTCGAGAGGTCAGCGCACTCGATGCAGTTCCCCTCTGAACCGCTGCTGTAAGAGGACTTGAACCAGGCGCTCTCTGGGGCCAGGTCAGTAGCCTTCGTGCGGGTAGTGGTCACAATGTCAACCTTCGTTCGAGGTCCTTTGGACTTCATCAATGAAACTCGGCGTCTCGTGAGGTGCGAGCGCCGCAGCCCGCAAGGCGTCAAACCTGCGGGAGTACTTGCCGACGTCGGGCTTCTTGTCGGTGATGCTGGCCTGTCCGCCGGGCTGGTCGGCTTGAACGATCTTCCCCAGAGGCTCGCCCATGTCCAGCAACGCAAAGTTCTGGCTGGCTCGGTAGCCGGTGGACGCCGCCGGCAGTATCTGCACCGTGACGTGGTCGAGTGAGGCGAGGCGCTTGATCTCCTCGTACTGCTCGGCCATCACTTCGCGGCTGCCGATGGTGCTGCGTACGGCGTCCTCGCCCATGATGACCCACAAGTCGCGGGGCTCATCCTTGGTAACGAGGGCCTTGCGCGACATGCGCAGCTCGACGTTGGCCTCAATGAACTCAGTGGTCGTCTCGTCGACGGCCTTCGCGGACACGAGAAGCTCCCGCGCGTAGTCCTCCGTCTGGAGCAGACCGAAGACAAGGGACGGCTGCCACGCCGCGATGGAGATGGCGTCGGTTTCCATACCAACGTACTCGCGCATCCCCTTGGTCAGGTGGGGCGTGTACGGAACCCACCAGCCTTCTTGCAGCGACTCCCGGTGGATGACGAGCAGGCTCTCGACAACCTCGGGGTCCTCAACCCCGTAGTGAGCCAGGAGGTTCTTCAGGTCTGTCGGATTCGGCAGGCTGGTTTTGCCTCTCTCAACTCGCCACAGTTTCTCGGCGGAGAACCCCAGCGCAGAGGCGACGTCCTCACGTCGCATCCCAAGGTCTTCGCGCATCTTCGCGAGCACCTTGCCCAGATGCACCCGCCGACTGGTCGGTCCCTTCGGTGCGGCCACTCGTCTTCCCCTCCTGTCGTGCCGAGGCACGCGCCGATCGAGTCAGGTTCAACCATCCCAGAGTCCGGTTCGAGCTTCCCGGAGTCCGGTCCGATCTTCCCCAAGTGTCCCTTGACCATGCCCGGGTTGAGAGTGTGCCACCCCAAGTTCCGCTTGCACAGACAAGAGCCCGGTCAACTGCATATGCCATTCGTCGTGAAAATTGCACGCGCCATTGCACGGCAACTCTGCCATGCAACACAGTAGTTGGGCCACGGCTCAGCGTGACTGCGTCAGGGCGCTCCCCGGCCTTGCTGTGCCCTGCGCCCGTGCACGGACCCCACAGACCCGGAGGACTGGCATGACATCGACTGCGGTCGACACGCGGACGAGCGCCAGCCCTCAATGTGTGCGGACCGGTCACGAGGTGTCCATCGCACGCGACCCCGCCTCGACGGCGCAGCGGCTCACCGAGAGGGAGGCCGCTTGGCCCGGTCGGATCCGCCGCATCGTCCGGGCCGGGCTGAAGCACTGGGGCCGGCCGGACCTCATCGACACTGCGGAACTTCTCACGACGGAGCTGGTCACGAACGCGCTCCGGCACGGCCGCGGGCCCGACATCGGCTTTCGCCTGTACCTCAGTAACGATCAGGCCGTGATCGAGGTGCGAGACGGTTCCTCGAGTCTGCCCGTACTGCGCTACGCCGCCCCCGATGACGAGGAAGGCCGCGGCCTCTTTCTCGTCGACGCCATGGCCGATGCCTGGGGTGTCAGCCCCGACGGCACAACGACCTGGTGCTCACTCTCCCTCTGCAAAGGACCCGACGACCCCATGGAACCCGTCGCCACGCCCACCCCGGTATTACGCGAGTACCCCGTCATTGGCCTCCCCGGGAACAGCAGCGCCGTCACCCGCGCCCGGACAATCGCTCGAACGGGATTGACGGTCATCGGCTGGACGGGAGACGCCCACGCCGCCACGGAAGTGCTCGCCCGACTCGTGGACAACGCTGTCCGCCACGGCGTGACGCCCGGTCACGCCGAGACGCAGATCAGCGCCCGCCTCAGCCTCAACGAGGACGGAGAGCTGATCATCGACGTCACCGACCCGAAGCCCCTGTTCCCCGACTTCGAAGCAGCCCGCCAAGGCGAGAATGGGCGGGGCCTGTGGGAGGTCGGGCGACTCGGGGCCGAAGTCACTTGGTTCGCACCCCCGGACCTGAACGGCAAGACCGTCCGCGCCACGATGAAGCCGGGGCCGGTGGACCTGTGAGTACGGCGCTCCCCTCCGCCGACAAGGCCATGAAAGAGCTGATCGACTCGGCGGGGCCCACCCGACAGCCGGCCGAGGACATGAAGGACCTCGCCGACCTGATCCGCACCCTGATGGACGTCGACAGGCGACGAGACACCCGCGTACGACTCGGCGGCAACCTCTTCGACGTGGTCGTTACCGGAGGCGGACCGCAGGCCCGCGCGGTGGTCGCCATGATGGACGAGATCCAAAACGGTTGCGGACTGGTCATTGAGGACCCCGACAGTGGATGGCTGTACTGGCTGGTCCCGCCCCGATCGTCCAGCACCTGGCAGCACCACAGTCACGGCGTGTGCATCGGCGCCCCGCACACGATCACGCTGCCCTCCCTCGATCACACTGCGCCGCCCGGCCCGTACTGGCTGCGGCCGTCCGCAAGCGACCGTCTCGTACCGACCCGGCCGCTCGGTGACCTACTGGCAGAGTTCCGGCCAGAACCGACCCCCCACTCCGCTCTCGCCGCCCAGCTCGGCCCCGCCTAGACGCCGTGCCCTTGGCAGTACGTCCCCCACGGCGCCAGGGCACGGTCCCAACTCCCCACCTGCCGGTCGACCCTGAGCCCCGGCAGCGGGGGTGCGAACCACTCCAGCCTTCATCCCGTCAGCACCCGGGGGATAACCGTGACCGCGACCAGACCACTCGCCCCGTACGTGATCCCGTGGACTGGCGAGTTCACGCCCCCCACGCGCATCGTGATCTCACCGGCGGGAGTCTCCTACGCGGACGCCACACAGGATGCCGCCCACCGAGACCTGGACGGTGTGCTGTGGGAACCGTGCGTCGGCACTCGCACCGGGCGGCCCGCGTACGCGGAAGAGCTGCACCCGCAGCGCCAGCGGGACGCGATGGAGAACTTCCGGTGTGCGGTCTGCCGACACCCAGCCGACCGCACACCCGAGGGCATGCTGTGGCTGCTGCCCCTTCTGGACGACGAGATACCAGTTACGGGGTGGGAGGGCGTGCAGACGGTGTCCCGCCCGTGTGCACGGTCGACTCCGACCGGGCTCCTCAGCTGTGCCCACGGCTCCGCGATGGTCACGTGATGCTTCGAGTGAAGGAAGCGGAACAAATCGGCGTCCGCGGCACCCTCTACCCACGCCCCGGGGACCCGGGCGCACCGATCGACGACGCCCTAGTCCTCTACGACAGCCCCGATCTGCCATTCATCGTGGCCCGTCAGATCGTTCGCGAACTGCGCCGCTGCACTGTGGTCCACTTCGCCGCGGCCGCCCCCTGACCATGCAGCACCCGAAACCACGCGTGTAAAACCTGCACGCCGCATGCACGGCCTGACAGCCGATCACCGCACCGGCCGGTCCGGTGGTGCGCTCATACGGCGGCCCCGCCTTCCAGCGCGAAAGGAGGTTGGGGCACGGCCATCGAGAACGGTTCCGGCGCCCCGGACCGTGCTCTCTTCGCACCTCACCCTCACTGTGAAGGAGAGTCCTCCATGTACCTGCCGCATCCGGTCATCGAGCAGTTATCCGATCAGCAGGTGAAGACCTGGAATCAGCACTTCGCGGGAGACGGCCACGAGCGGCCCCGCAGCGTCGAGGAAGGCATCTGGCGTCGAACGCAGGAGCCCGCCAACGCCGAGCAGTCCGGATGGCGCGAGGATGCCGCCGGCCGCCGTCGCGTCGTCCACTACCGGTACGACTACGGCCTCGACTACACCTTCCCCGTGCCGCGGCTGGTCCTGGCGGAGCTGTACCTGTACGTGTCGTTCACGGCGCCGGCCGAGGAGATCAGCGCGTACGGAAAGCACCTGCAGGGCTGGCTCGCCGAAGGCCGCTGGAAGGAGAAGGCCAACGGGTGGCACCGCGGCGACCTGGTCGTCACCCTCACCGAGTACGACGCCCACCCCCAGGACGAGCGCGCCGACCGCGACACCCCCGACGGGTTCCGCTCCCTGGACGTCCTGTTCACCTCCGAGGGCTACAGCAGCCCGCCCAGGACCCTGCGGAACCTCCCGTGGGACGTCCTTGCCGGCGGGATCCGCGTCAAGGAGAAGCGCGGAAACCCCACGTACGCCGAAGACCTGTCCGGCCTGCTGGACTACCTGCCCTTCCAGGTGGAAGTCGGCTGCGGCACGTCGATCGAGGCGGGCATTCCCCCGCTGCACTACCTCCACGAGGTCTACCGGGTCACTGCGCGAAAGGACAACACGCTCACGCAGTCCCACGCCTTCACCCTCAGCCCGCAGGCCGACACGCTCGTACAGGAGATGCTCCTCGATGCCCCGGGCAAGGCCGAACACCTCACGAGGATGTTCGCCGCGTGCTTCCTCGCCCAGCCCACCCCCGCTCACCACACTCTCCGGGCATTGCACGATGCCGGACACATGGTCGGGCCCGTCATCACTCACAACTTCGACACGCTGTCCGCACGCGCGGGCCTCGAGGAAGTGTTCGTTCGCCGCTACGACCAGAAGATCCCGCCGGTGCCGTTCCTCGACGAGGCCAGGGCACTCCTCGTCATCGGCCTCCATGCCGACCGGCGTGCCGTCCAGGCCCGCGCCCGGGAGAAGGGCATGAAGATTTTCTATGTCGACCCGGAGGGCCTTGAAGAGAACGGGGTCTTCAAGGAGTACCCGATCGAGGGGGCGCGAGAGGGCGACATCGTCGTGCGGGCTGAGGCCATCCCCGCCCTGCAGCGCCTGTGCGAGTTCCTCAAGGTCACCGTCTGAGCTCTGGCCAAAGCTCAACTCCCTCTGAAAACAGGGCGGTAGCGTCGTGGGGCGCACGGGCAGTGCGCCCC
>NZ_JBQQCE010000318.1:0-11481 GCF_052245645.1 Streptomyces sp. KR55
GCTCGATCATGTGCAGGGCGGGACGGTCCTTGACCGAGCCGGTCGGGTTGCGGTCCTCCAGCTTGGCCCAGATCCGGACGTCGGCGGACGGCGAGAGCCGCGGCAGGCGCACCAACGGGGTGTTGCCCACCGCGGCCAGCGGGGAGTCGTAACGCATCGGTGGTCAGAGACCTCAGGCCATGCCGCCGGCCACGGCCGGCAGGATCGTGACGCTGTCGCCGTCGGACAGCTTGGTGTTGATGCCGTCGAGGAAGCGGACGTCCTCGTCGTTCAGGTAGACGTTGACGAAGCGGCGCAGCTGGTCGCCGTCCACGATGCGGGCCTGGATGCCCGTGTGCCGGGCGTCGAGGTCGGCGAACAGCTCGGCGAGGGTGTCCCCACTGCCTTCGACAGCCTTCTGACCGTCGGTGTACTGGCGGAGGATGGTGGGGATGCGGACCTCGATGGCCATGGCTCAGGGCTCCTGTCGGGAGTGGTCAGGTCGGTGGGCGCGCGGCAGCGCAGATAACAGCAGGTCGTGCATGTGTGGCGCCGCGGCTCACGGCCGTACGGCGGCAGGGCAGCGTCAACAGATGGCGCTGGCGAGCCTGCACAGGTCGACGTGCAGCCGCGCCACGAGCAGCAACGCCCAAAAGGGCTCCGCCGCCTTGTCGCTCACGTCGTGGAAAACCATGGGCTCATCGTATCGATTCCCGGTCCGGGTCCTGGAATGTGATCTCGGATAGTGGATGAATTCTGACCGAATCCCGGGATCAGTAGGCCTCCACGACCTTGACCTCCTCCTCCGTCACCTCGCCGTCGATGATCCGGAACGACCGGAACTGGAACTCGCCGGCTCCGTCGGTGTCCGCGGTGGAGACCAGGACGTAGTGCGCGCCGGGCTCGTTGGCGTAGGAGATGTCGGTGCGGGAGGGGTAGGCCTCGGTGGCCGTGTGGGAGTGGTAGATGATCACCGGCTCCTCGTCGCGGTCGTCCATCTCGCGGTAGAGCTTGAGGAGGTCGCCGGAGTCGAACTCGTAGAACGTGGGCGAGCGGGCCGCGTTCAGCATCGGGATGAAGCGCTCCGGGCGGCCCGAGCCCACCGGGCCCGCGACCACGCCGCACGCCTCGTCGGGGTGGTCCTCGCGCGCGTGGGCGACGATCTGGTCGAAGAGGGCCTGGGTGAGGGTCAGCATGCTGGCCAGGATAAGCAGAAGGGCTGCCCCGTACCGAAGGGCGGTACGGGGCAGCCCACATGCCGGACGTCCTGAGCGGCAGCGGCAGGGAGTGCCACGAGTACTCCCTGACGCTAGGAACCGTCCGGTGGTCGTCAGCCGACCTTCTCGAACTCCGGGGTGCGGCGCTCGGTGATCTCCGGGTTGCGGGCCTTGAGGACCGCCCAGCCGATGGCCAGGGCAGCGGCCCAGCCGGCCATCACGTAGAGGCAGACGCGGGCGTCGGCGTCGTAGGCGATGATGCCGGTCACGAAGAGCAGGAACGCGATGGCGATGTAGGAGCACACCGCGCCGCCCGGCGCCGGGAAGGACGAGGCGGGCAGCCGGCCCGCGACCACCGCGCGGCGGTACAGGACGTGGCTGACCAGGATCATCAGCCAGGTCCAGATGCCGGCGGCGGTGGCGATGGAGGTGACGTAGCCGAAGGCCTTCTCCGGGACGATGTAGTTCAGGACCACGCCGATGCCCATGAAGAGCACGGAGACGAAGATGCCCAGGGCGGGCGTCTTGGTCGACGACAGCTTGGTGAAGGCCCTGGGGGCCTCGCCGCTCTCGGCCAGGTTCCGCAGCATGCGGCCCGTCGAGTACATGCCGGAGTTGCAGGACGACAGCGCCGCGGTGAGCACGACGAAGTTGACGATGGCCGCGCCCGCCGGGATGCCGATCTGTGCGAAGGCCTCGACGAACGGGCTGACGCCTGGCGCGAACTCCGTCCACTTCACGACGCAGAGGATGACGGTGAGGGCACCGACGTAGAAGAGCGCGATGCGCCAGGGCAGCGTGTTGATCGCCTTGGGGAGCGTCTTCTCCGGGTTCTCGGACTCGCCCGCCGTGACGCCGACGAGTTCGACGGCGAGGTAGGCGAACATGACGCCCTGCAGGGTCATCAGGGACGAGCCGATGCCCTTGGGGAAGAAGCCGTCGAAGGCCCAGAGGTTGGAGACGGCCGCCGTGTCACCGGCGCTGCTGAAGCCGAAGGTCAGCACGCCGAGGCCGATCACGATCATGCCGATCAGGGCGGTGACCTTGACCATCGAGAACCAGAACTCCAGCTCACCGAAGAGCTTCACGGAGATCAGGTTGACCCCGAACAGGATCACCAGGAAGACCAGTGCCGTCACCCACTGCGGAATGGACGGGAACCAGTAGTTGACGTAGATCGCGGCGGCGGTGAGTTCCGCCATGCCGGTGACCACCCACATCAGCCAGTACGTCCAGCCGGTGAAGTAGCCGAAGAACGGGCCGAGGAACTCGCGGGAGTACTCCGCGAAGGAGCCCGAGACAGGGCGGTAGAGCAGGAGCTCGCCGAGCGCCCGCATGATGAAGAAGATGATCACGCCCGCGAGGGCGTACATGAGGATCAGGCTGGGCCCGGCCTTGGCGATGTTCGCCCCGGCGCCCAGGAACAGGCCGACGCCGATGGCGCCGCCGATCGCGATCATCTGGACCTGACGGCTGCCGAGTCCCCGCTCGTACCCCTCTTCAGGGGCTTCGGTGACCTTCGCAGAGGTCATGTGTAGTGCGCCTTTCTCCATGCCGACCCCGGCCTCTCGTCGGCCTCGGATCGGGTTTCGATCCCCCCGGATTGATGGAGCAAGCGGGCTCGGGCCTCCCCGCGTCCCGCTGGGCCTGGCCGGCGGTCGCCGGCTCGGTGGCGCACCCGGCGGACATACGGGTGGTGTTCGCCGGGCGGTCGTGAAGATTTATCACGGCCGCAACTCTGATCACCCGGCGACCCTGTGGCGCATCACACAGGAAGAAGAGGACAGATCGCACCTTAAACACGCATACAGCGCAGGCACGGTGACGGGATCGTTATCCGGATTTGAGCGTCCGCTGAGCGAACACAAGATCCACACATTTACGGCATAAGCGTGCTGACCAACGTCTCCTGAAGCCCGCCCAGCCACAGATACGCCATCACCATCGGCTTGCGCGGGTCCTCGTCCGGCAGCTGGTAGAGAAGGTCGGTGTCGTCCTCGTCGGTGATCTCCAGCCGGGAACCGATGGCCAGGCGCAGGTCGTTGAGGGCGCCGAGCCACTGCTGGGACTGCTCCACCGTCAGCTCCAGGACCGCCCCGCCGTCCCCCGCGGACGCCAGCATGTCCAGTGAGCGGATCACGGCGAGGGCGTTCTCGCGCTTGCCGGCGCGCAGGTCGTTCTCGGTGTAGCGGCGGAACTCGGCGGAGTACGCCTTCTCCTCCTCGGCCGCCTCGGGCCCCGGCGTCCTCTCGGGGTCGCGGTAGGCGTCCGGGAACAGTCGCCGGAGCACCGGGTCGGAGGGCGGTTCGCTGGGCCCCTCGGCGAACAGCTCGGCAAGCGGGTCGGCGGAGGCGTCCTCGCCGGGGCCGGGACCGATGAGTTCCAGAAGCTGGACGGCCAGCGACCGGATGATGGAGATCTCGACATCGTCGAGCGCGACGGCCGCGCCGCCGCCGGGGAGCGGTTCGAAGGTTCCTGGCATGGCGGCGATCGCTACTTCCGGTCCTGCTGGAGGGTGGCCCACAGACCGTAGCCGTGCATGGCCTGCACGTCGCGTTCCATCTCCTCGCGCGTACCGCTGGAGACGACCGCCCGGCCCTTGTGGTGGACGTCGAGCATGAGCTTGGTGGCCTTGTCCTTGGAGTAGCCGAAGTACGACTGGAAGACGTACGTCACATAGCTCATGAGGTTGACCGGGTCGTTGTGGACGATCGTGACCCAGGGGACGTCGGGCTCTGGTACGGCAGAGACCTCCTCCGCCGACTCGGTGCGTTCGATCTCGATGGGAGCGGCTGACGTCACATGTCCCATGCTGCCATGCGCCCGCTAAATCGTCACACTGACGAAATGGGGGTACCATCGGTTGCCATGAGCACAGCGGACATTGGGCTGCCGGTGGAAGTTCCGTCGACGGCGCTCTTCACGGACCAGTACGAGCTGACGATGCTCCAGGCCGCGCTGAAGGCGGGCACCGCCGAGCGGCGCAGTGTCTTCGAGGTCTTCACCCGGCGGCTGCCGGACGGGCGCCGTTACGGCGTGGTGGCGGGCACCGGCCGTGTCCTGGACGCCGTCGAGAACTTCCGCTTCGACGCGGGCGTCCTCGGCTTCCTGCGCGCACGCGGAATCGTCGGCGAGGAGACCCTGGACTGGCTCGCGAACTACCGGTTCAACGGCGACATCTGGGGCTACCCCGAGGGTGAGGTGTACTTCCCGGGCTCGCCGGTCATGCGGGTCGAGGGGTCGTTCGCCGAGTGCGTGCTGCTGGAGACGGTGATCCTCTCCATCCTCAACCACGACTCCGCGATCGCCGCGGCCGCCTCGCGCATGGCGTCGGCCGCCGGGGAGCGCCCGCTGATCGAGATGGGCGCCCGCCGCACCCACGAGCTGGCCGCCGTCGCCGCCGCACGC
Organism: Streptomyces sp. KR55; assembly: GCF_052245645.1. Lineage (NCBI taxonomy): Bacteria > Bacillati > Actinomycetota > Actinomycetes > Kitasatosporales > Streptomycetaceae > Streptomyces > Streptomyces sp. KR55. The sequence continues at coordinate 4,605 of NZ_JBQQCE010000318.1, forward strand.
GCCGCGTACGTCGGTGGCTTCGCCTCCACCTCCGACCTGGCCGCCGGCTTCCGCTACGGCATCCCCACGGTCGGCACGTCCGCGCACGCGTTCACCCTGCTGCACGACCGCGAGCGGGACGCCTTCCAGGCCCAGGTCAACACCATGGGCCGCGGGACCACCCTGCTGGTGGACACCTACGACGTCGCCGAGGCGGTCCGTACGGCCGTGGAGATCGCCGGTCCCGAGCTGGGCGCCGTCCGGATCGACTCCGGCGACCTGCTGCTGGTCGCGCACCGGGTGCGGCAGCAGCTGGACGAGCTGGGGGCCACGAACACGAAGATCATCGTGACCTCGGATCTCGACGAGTACGCCATCGCCTCACTCGCCGCGGCGCCCGTGGACGCGTACGGCGTCGGCACCCGGCTGGTCACCGGCTCCGGGCACCCGACCTGCTCCATGGTGTACAAGTTGGTCGCCCGCGCCGAGTCCGCCGACCCGAAGGCGCCGCTGGTGCCGGTGGCGAAGAAGGCCACCGGCGGCAAGACCTCCATCGGCGGCCGCAAGTGGGCCGCGCGCCGGCTGGACGAGCAGAGCGTCGCGGAGGCGGAGGTGGTCGGTACCGGGCCGGTACCGGACGGGCTCGTCGACCGGCAGCTCCTGGTCGAGCTGGTCAAGGGCGGCGAGGTGGTCGCCCGCGAGCCGCTCGATGCCCCGCGCGAGAGGCACATCGCCGTCCTCGCCGGTCTGCCGCTCTCGGCTACCCAGCTGTCGCAGGGGGAACCCGTCATTCCGACGGAGTACGTCCACGAAGGTTCCGCCGGTTAGGCAGGGCGCGGGGGTACGCGCCCGGTGGTGCCCCCTCCCGCACCGCCCCCGAAGTCTCTAGGCTCGGAGGTTCAGGTTCATCACCGGCCGGGCCCGCACCTCTCGGCACCGTGACCGAAGAGACCCCATAGCCGAGACCCCATAGCCGCCCCATAGCCGAAGGACACCGACCATGCGCCGCGCCTTGATCGTCGTAGACGTGCAGAACGATTTCTGCGAAGGGGGCAGCCTCCCGGTGGCCGGAGGTGCCGATGTGGCCGCCGCGATCACCGAGCTGATCGGGCAGGCCCCCGCCGGGTACCGCCATGTCGTGGCGACCCGCGACCACCACATCGCCCCGGGGGGCCACTTCGCGGACAACCCCGACTTCGTCCACTCCTGGCCCGCGCACTGCGTCGCGGGCACGGAGGGGGTCGGCTTCCATCCGAACTTCGCCCCGGCCGTCGCGTCCGGCTCGATCGACGCCGTGTTCGACAAGGGGGCGTACTCGGCGGCGTACAGCGGGTTCGAGGGGGTCGATGAGAACGGCGTGTCCCTGGCCGACTGGCTGAAGGCCCGGTCGATCGACGAGGTGGACGTGGTCGGCATCGCCACCGACCACTGCGTACGGGCCACCGCCCTGGACGCCGTACGGGAGGGCTTCCGTACGCATGTGCTGCTGGACCTCACCGCAGGGGTGGCCCAGGAGAGCACCGAGCGGGCGCTGGAGGAGCTGCGGGAGGCGGGCGTGGAGCTGTCCGGGAAGCCGGTCGTTCAGTAGGGGGCGCACCTACGTCTGTGCCGTCGGCTGTCTGAGCAGGGCCCTGATCGGGCGCCACAGCTCCATGGGGCCGACTCCGCTGTCGGGGGCCGTGCGCCATATCAGGCCGTCGGGGTGGTGCAGGACCGCGGTGATCTCGTCCGGGGTCGGCGGGGCCGCGTTGCCGCGCAGGTAGACCGCGCGCAGGCCGAGGTTGCGCAGCCGGGTGAGGGCGCGGGCCCGGTTCTGGGCGTGCACCAGGACGCGCACTCCGGCCGGGCCGTCGGCGGCGGGGCTGGGCAGGTTCAGCGCCACGACCACCGTGCCGTTCGGCAGCTTGCAGAAACCTCCTGCGGCCATGCAGTCACATCCCCGTTCGATCAGGTGTCAATAAGAGAGCCACAGGACGCACCTAAACACGATCGGCGGCAACCCGCCAGGGGTTGCCGCCGATACGTTTCTGACCTGCGGAAATGCTGGTTACTTCACCGCGGGACCGACTTCGAGCAAGATCGTCGAGCCGTTCTTGGCCTCCTTGACGATCCTGATCTTGGTGTTGGTGTCAGTGATCTTGACGCCGCCGGGCTTGTTGCTCTCGTCGTAGTAGGTGCTGGTGTGGTCGTTGAAGACCGGCACGCCCTTCGACGACGGGATGCGGGTGACGACGTCCGCGTTGTGCAGCGTGACGCCGTCCGTGCGGTAGCGGCTGAACGGCGCGTCGTAGGTCTGGATGCGGTTGCGCATCAGCGTGCCGTCGGACCACTTCAGCGCGGTCGGGTGGGAGTCGACGGGCAGGAGCAGGCCGACGCCCGGGTGCTTGCTGGTGTTGTTGTCCGTCTGGGAGGTGTCCCACTTCCAGATCAACAGGCCGTTCTGGTACGGGAAGTGCTCGACCCAGGACGGACGGGTGGTGGCGAAGCCGAAGTTGTACGGGCCGACCTTCAGGGTCTTGTCGTACGACACGTACTGGCGGTTCTCGGCGATGTAGTACTGCGGGTACTCCTTGGTGAACGACGCGCCGATGCGGGAGAACCCGCTCGCCGTCCAGGCCGCGTCCGCGCTCTCGGCGTTGTCCGTGAACAGCGCGCTGCCGTCGGCGGTCACGGAGATCCGGTCGGCCGCGAAGCCCAGCTGCGCCACACCGCCGTCGGTGGCGTAGCGGAAGCGCAGGTCGATCTTCTGCCCTGCGTAGGCGTCGAGGGAGTACGACAGCTTCTTGTAGCCGTCGACCGTGCCGGTCAGGGCCGGCTTGTCGCTGCCGTCACGCGGGATCGGCTGACCGTCGACCGTGCCGTCGACCGGCGTCCAGGTGGCGCCGCCGTCGGTGGAGACCTCGGTGTAGAGGTAGTCGTAGTCGGCCTCGATGTCGTACCAGCCGTCCAGGGTGAGGGCGGCCGACGACTTGCCGGTCAGGTCGACGGAACGGGCCAGCGTGTTACGGAGGTTGTCGCCGCTGCCGCTCCACCACTGGGTGGCGCCCTCGGCGGGGGTGACGACCTCGGTGGTGACCGCCTTGTCGGGCAGCTCGACCACCAGGGCCTGCTTGTTCTTGGTGTTGTACTCGGCGACGCCCAGCTTGTGCGTCGACTTCGTGGCCGCCTTGGCGACGTCGTAGTCGAGCCAGCCCAGCTGGAGCTTGTCCCAGGCGGTCATGTCGCCGGGCAGGTCGCCGATGGTGTCCTTGCCGGTGCCGAGCCAGGAGCCGGAGGACATCAGGGTCCAGAAGCCGGTGGAGTTCTCGCCGCCGTTGGTGTCGTAGTGGTCCGGCAGACCGAGGTCGTGGCCGTACTCGTGGGCGAAGACGCCGAGTCCGCCGTTCTCCGGCTGGATGGTGTAGTCGCCGACCCAGATGCCGCTGTCGCCGATCTGCGTGCCGCCGAGCCGGTTGCCGTCGGGGCCGGTGGCGCCGGCGTCGGTGCCGAACGCGTACCAGCGGTGGGCCCAGATCGCGTCCTCGCCCTGCGCGCCGCCGCCCGCGGACTCGTCCTCGCCGGCGTGCACGATCTGGAAGTGGTCGATGTAGCCGTCGCGTTCGTTGAAGTCGCCGTCGCCGTCGAAGTCGTAGCGGTCCCACTGGTCGTACTCGGCGAGCTTGGCCTTGATCTCCGCGTCGGTCTTGCCGGCTGCCTTCTGCTGGTCGACCCACGCGTTGACGCCGTCCTGCACCGCGTACCAGGCGCAGTTGTCGGGGTCGCACTTGTTGGAGCCGTAACGTGCCTCGTTGTAGGGGACCTTGACCCAGTCCGTGACCTCGCCCTCGATGGAGTAGCGGCCCGAGGACTGCTTCTCGTAGTAGGTCTTCATCGAGGCGGTGCCCTCGCCGAAGTACAGGTCCTGGAAATGCTCCTGGTTGTAGTCCGCCTGCCAGGCCGTGCTGTTGTCCTGGGTGCGGTCCGGCTCGGCGATCTGGTTGTGCAGCGGGCCGGGCGTGCCGCCGTAGCGGCTGTCGATCTGGTCGCCGAACTCGACCAGAACGGTGAAGATCTTGTCGGTCTTCTCCCGGCCGAGTTCCACGTACTTGCTGTCGCCCTTGCGGCTCTTGAGCTCGACGACCTTGGAGCCTTCGCGCTCCTTGACCTTCGCCTGGCCGGATATGACCTGGTTCAGGGCCTCTTCGCGCTGGGCTTCGACGGTCTTGGTGAGCGGGCCGTCGAGGTCGTGCTTGTGCTCGTCGTGCGCCTCGGGTGTGGCCGGGTCCCTCCGCTCTACGGCGGTGGAGTCTGCGGGATCGCCCTGCGCCACCGCGTAGGTGGAGAACATGGCGGTTGCCGCGGCGAACGCGACTGCGGTCGCGGTCGCTCTGAACGTCCAGGGTCTGCTGGTCACTTGAGATCCTCCCCCGCGTCCGGGCGCGCGGAAGGGAAGGCCGGGTCATGGAGCGCTCCGCGCGCGCGTGATCAACGCGTGTAGTCAAGTGACGACATTTGACTAGAGGTTGAGAAGAAAAGACAGACCTTGACTTGAGCAGGACAACTGCATTATGCGGAGACGACGTTTCGCTTACCGAACAGTGCGCTTCGCTCAACGGGCGCGCAGGACCGTCCACTTGCCGGACTGCATGAATCGGTGCGCCCCTTATGCACCGGCACTGTTGGTCATCTCACGCTTACGGTTCGTTCCACTCGGGCATGCACGCGAATAGATTCTGTCCGCACCCTCCCCCAAGCGAGAGGCACGGGGGGAGACCACCCCCACTTTCTAGGACTCGATTGCCATGCCTCGTCCGACTGCCGCACAGCTCGCCTACGGTTCGTTGACCGTCATCGCCTCGACGCTCGCCATGCTGCTGCTGTCACAGACGAGTTCGGGTGCGGGCATCGCGGTCATCGCCGTCGCGGCGCTCGTCCTCGGGCTGCTGGTCGCCCTGACGGTACCCATGCCGAAGCGCACACCGACCGTCGTACGGCGCTCCGCCCCGGCCTCCCGCGTGGCGGCCCCGGTCCCGGCGGCACCCGAGCCGGTACGGGAGCCGACGTCCGGCGTCACATCCGGCGTCACGTCGCGCTGACCACCACCGTCTTGGCCGCCTTGTCGTGCAGGCCCTGCTTGTAGGGCTTGTCGAAGAAGCTCCAGCCGCCGCAGAGCACCGTCCAGAGACAGGCACAGCAGAACGCGAACGGAATCCAGAGCACCGCGGAGCGGATCAGCGCGGTCTGCACCGAGGGCGTGGCGCCGTTGTCGAGGTTGGCCACCCGCATGCCGAGCCACTTCTTGCCCAGCGTCTGCCCCCACTTGCTGATCATGAAGGTGTCGTACGCCGTGAAGAGCACGGCGGCGATGGTGGACTGCGCGAGGGAGTTTCCGGTGTCGACCCCGCCGCGCCCGACCTGGTACTCGTCGACGTTGAAACCCCAGGTGAGCAGCCAGACGACGACGCCGACGAGGATCATGTCGATGATGCGGGCGAGCGTGCGCTTGCCGCTGTCGGCGAGCGGGGGCATCCCTGCGAGCGGCTCCTCGGGGCCGCCGCCGTACGGGGGTGGCTGGCCACCGCCGTAAGGAGGTGGCTGGTCACCGCCGTACGGCGGGGGTTCCTGGCCGCCCGGGGGCGAGTCGTACGGTGAGCCAGCCCCCTCGCCGGGCGGGGGCTGCTTCTTGAACGGATCGTCCTCCGGCGGCTGTCCGCCGGATCCGGGGGGCGGTTCGGTGCTCATGGCCCGAGTGGACCGCGAACCCTCCCACCGCGCATCCGGCGAGCGGCCGTCCGGGGGTACGGAATTACCTGGTCACCCGGGTGGAGGTCAGCCCGCAACGAACGTGTGTGCGGCCTTGTCGTGCCAGCACTGGCGCCACGGCTTGTCGAACAGGCACCACAGGACGCCGATGAGACCGACGCAGAGCAGTCCGGGAACGCTGTAGACCAGCCAGCGGCGCAGGGCCGCGCCGAAGGACGGAGCCTCATGGGCCTCGATGTCCCGCACCTCCAGGCCGAGCAGCCGCTTGCCCAGCGTGCGGCCCCACTTGGCGGTCGGCAGCGCCTCGTAGAGGACGCCGAAGAGGAGCAGGACGGCGAGGATGATGCCCAGGTAGGTGGACGTCGTACCGTCGAGCAGCCAGACCGTGACCGTCCGGCCGGAGAGCTTGGCCTCGTCGATCTTGCCCTGGATGTGGTCGAGGGCCTGCGCACCGAGCGGTACGGCGGCGATCGCGGTGACGGCGCCGATGACCACGGTGTCGATCAGGCGGGCGGCCAGCCGCTTGCCGAGCGCCGCGGGCCGCGCCGCCGCCTGCCGCCGCGCCGCCGCCTGGAACGGGTCCTCGACCGGCGGCTTCCACGGTGCGACCGGCTGCTCGTCTGCCCCCGAGGGGCCGGCGAGATGGTGGACCTGCTGCGCCCAGGAGGACTGGCCGCCACCGGGGCCGCTGGTCACCGGGGTGGCGGTGCCCGGAGCGGCGGCCTGATGGGGCACACCGGGGGGCGCGGACGAGGGGGTGATGGACTGCGGAGTGGCTGGTGCCTCCTGAACGCCGGCCTGCGCTGCCGGCGCCACCTGCGCCTGCCCGGCCTGCACCGCGGCAGCGCGCGCCGCGGCGGCCTTTCCGGCACCGAAACCGGGGCCGCCCGAGCCGGAGGAGGGCGCCGGGGTGGGGGCGCCGGGGCCGGAGGGGCCTGGGATTGATGCCGCCGGAGCGGACCCCGCCGGGGTGGAGCCCAACGGGATGGAACCCGCCGGACCGGATACGCCCGAGCCGGACCCCGCCGGGGCGGAACCCGCCGAACCGGATACGCCCGGGCCGGACCCCGCCAGGCCGGCCGCCCCCGCCCCGGACCCCGCCGCGCCCGACGCTCGCGGTCCCGGCATGCCCGGGTTCCCGGGCTGCGCCCCCGGT